>CADBOY010000107.1 GCA_902796405.1 uncultured Lachnospiraceae bacterium
CTGAAGCAGCAAAAGCAGTAGGAATAAGAATAAGAAACAGTGTGACTATACGGTTCCGGAATCCGGAACCGTTTTTATTCCGTAGAAATGAATTCCATAGAATAAATTCTGTAAAAATAAATTCCGTAGAAATGAATCTGGAGGAATCACACCATGACCGATCCAACGGAAACTATCCGTCCCGATGATAAAGGGCAGCCGAATCCGGCCGCTCCGGCAAAGCCGGCGGCTCCGGCGGTACCGCCCATTCTGAGGAACCGGCTTTTTCTCTACCTTACCGAATTCTTCTCCGGCATGTCCGTCATGGCGGCCGAGCTCGGGGCAAGCCGTCTGCTTGCGCCGTATTTCAGCTCTTCGCAGATTGTCTGGACCATCATCATCGGCACGATCATGATTGCCATGGCACTGGGCAATATCTTCGGCGGCCGGAGCGCGGACCGGCATCCGAACCCGGACCGGCTCTATGCGCGCATCCTCGCTGCCTCGGTCTGGCTTGCCCTGATCCCGGTTCTCGGCCGGTACGTGATTGTCGGGATCTCCGGGCTGGTGATCTTCACGGTCAGTACCGGCTACCTGATCTGGGCAGCTCTAGCCACCTGCCTCGTCATCTTCGTTTTTCCGCTGTTTCTCCTGGGCACCGTCACGCCGTCTCTCGCCAAATATTCGGTGAACCGGCTGGAGGAGAGCGGCAAGGTGGTCGGTACACTCGGCGCCTTCAATACCATCGGCAGCATCATCGGCACGTTTGTGCCGACCTTCCTCACGATCCCTGCCGTCGGGACCTCGGTCACCTTCCTGATCTTCGCCGGCATCCTTCTGGTGCTCTCCGTCTTATACTTCATCAGCCGGGCGGCGGGGCGAAAGAAAATCATCGCTGGAATCGCCATCTTCCTGCTCTGCTGTGTGTTCGGAAATTCCGACCGCTTTGCATTCTGGGAGAATGACCTGACCTATGAAGGCGAATCGATCTACAATTATCTCCAGGTCAAGGAAAACGACCGGCAGACTGCACTGTCCACCAATGTGCTGTTCGGCGTCCAGTCGGTCCTCATGAAGCAGGAGAGCCTGACCGGAATGTACTATGATTACGCGATGGCCGCACCGCTGATGACAGAGCGCGAGGACCCGGCTTCTTGCAGCATCCTGATTCTCGGCATGGGTACCGGTACATATGCGACGCAGTGCCGCCGGTACTATGGGAATCAGAATATCACCGGCGTGGAAATCGACGGAAAGATCACCGACCTGGCTCACCGGTATTTCGAACTGCCGGAGGACGTTCCGGTCACCACATACGATGGCCGCGCTTATCTGAATGCAACGGACAGCCGATATGACGTCATCATGGTGGACGCCTATCAGGACATCACGATTCCGTTCCAGATGTCATCGGTGGAGTTTTTCCAGCTCGTCCGGGACCATCTGAATCCGGGTGGCGTCATGATCGTCAATATGAACATACGAAGCGACGGCGAAGACGGCATCAACCAGCACCTGGCTGACACGATCGCCTCCGTCTTCTCCGGCGTCTATACGATCGACATCCCGGGGAACACCAACCGGGAGCTCTTCGCCTCGGTGGACGCAGATATCCCCGGCAATCTCCAGGTGCATACCAGGTCCCTGGAAAATGCGCCGCTGAAAGAGCTGATGACAGAGGTACATGACGGGCTTTCGGCATACGATGCCGGGGATCTCGTCATGACCGACGACAAAGCGCCGGTCGAACTGCTCGGCATGCGCGCCATCGACCAGATCATCGGAGACCAGGTATCCTACTATAAAGAGATTTTCCGCAAGGACGGGATCTCCGGACTGCTGCAGGAAGTGCAGTAAGTCCGCACGCTGACTTTGCTGCTCCGGTGCCGGATGATGCGCCAGGCCAGGTGTTTCCTTGCTGCGCGGTTCCTGCCGCTGCCACGGGTTAGAACCCGAAGCCGATTCACTGTCTTTCGGAGACAAGGGACAGGCGGGTTCCCTCCTTCATGGATCTCACGTACTCTTCCACCTCCCTGGGAGAGCTCTTTCCATACTTCGCGATGATCTTCATGATCGCGCTGCCGGTAATCACTCCGTCGCTGACCGCGGCCATCTTACCGGCCTGCTCCGGCGTGGAGATGCCGAATCCCACGGCGCAGGGAATCTTCGTGTTCGCGCGGATCACCTCCGTGATCGCGTGGATGTCGGTCTTGATCTCTGAGCGCACACCCGTAACACCGAGAGAGGATACCACATATATGAAGCCTTCCGCGTTCTTCGCGATGACGGCGATCCGGTCGGCGGAAGTCGGGGCAATCAGCGATATCAGATCCATTCCGTATTTCCGGCAGGTCGGAGCGAATTCTTCCTTCTCCTCATACGGCACATCCGGAAGAATGAGTCCGTTCATCCCCACTTCCGCGCTCGCCTTGCAGAAGCGCTCGATGCCATAGGAGTACACAACGTTCGCATACGTCATGAACACCATCGGCACAGTGATCTTCTCACCGCCATCGCTTCCGGTGTGCAGCTCCTGCACCATCCCGAATATCTTATCGGTCGTTGTTCCCGCATTCAGCGCGCGGAGATTGGCCTCCATAATCACCGGCCCCTCCGCGGTCGGATCGGAGAAGGGAATGCCAAGTTCGATGAGGTCGGCTCCGCCTGCCTGCATGGCGCGGACCACGGCTTTCGTGGTCGCAAGATCCGGATCACCGCAGGTAACAAATGGGATAAATACCTTGCCGCCGGAAAATGCCTCTGCCATTCTACTCATGGATTGCCTCCCCTCTGTAGCGCGCGATTGCTGCGCAATCCTTGTCTCCGCGTCCGGAAATCGTCACAACAAGAATCTGATCCTTCCGCATCTCAGGTGCGATCTTCATCGCATAAGCCAGCGCGTGCGCCGACTCAATCGCCGGAATGATGCCTTCCTTCTTCGAGAGATACTCGAAAGCGTTCACCGCCTCATCGTCAGTGATGGCAACATACTGTGCGCGGCCGATATCATGCAGATATGCATGCTCCGGGCCGATGCCAGGATAATCCAGGCCGGCGGAAATCGAGTAGACCGGACGGATCTGTCCATACTCGTCCTGGCAGAAATAGGACTTCATGCCATGGAATATTCCCAGGCTTCCGGTGTTGATCGTCGCCGCGGTGTCGCGCGTGTTCACGCCGCGCCCTGCCGCCTCACAGACGATCAGCTTCACGTCCTTGTCATTAATATAATGGTAGAAACTGCCGATGGCATTGGAGCCGCCGCCCACACAGGCGAGCACGGCATCCGGGAGCCGGCCTTCCTTCTCGAGAATCTGCGCCCGGCTCTCCCGGGAGATCACCGCCTGAAAATCCCGCACCATCGTGGGGAACGGATGCGGTCCCATGACCGAGCCAAGGCAGTAGTGCGTGTCGCTGATGCGGCTCGTCCACTCCCGCATTGCCTGGGATACGGCGTCCTTGAGCGTTCCGGTCCCCGTCGTAACCGGGACAACGTCCGCTCCCAGCAGCCGCATCTTGTACACATTGAGCGCCTGCCGCTCCATGTCCTTTTCTCCCATGAACACGACGCACTCCATACCGAAAAGTGCGGCTGCGGTCGCTGTCGCCACACCGTGCTGACCGGCTCCCGTCTCCGCAATCAGCCGGGGCTTTCCCATCTTCTTCGCCAGAAGTGCCTGCCCCAGCACGTTGTTGATCTTATGTGCGCCGGTGAAGTTCAGATCCTCCCGCTTCAGATAGATCTTGGCGCCGCCGAGATCCTCGGTCATCCGCTGCGCGTAGTACAGCAGGCTCGGACGCCCCGCGTAATCGTTCAGGAGCGCGGTGAGTTCTTTCTGAAATTCGGGATCCTTCTTATA
>CADBOY010000108.1 GCA_902796405.1 uncultured Lachnospiraceae bacterium
AATGCCTGATCATGATCTTTTGAAAGAAGCTGTAGAATTTCCTCCTGATTCAATGTAATATTGAGTTGAGCTATTTGTTCATCCTCCTCGGTATTATGTTGATTTTGGTCGATTTTCATTATACCTAAGAGATGAGCTCTTGGCTCTTTTAAATTTTCAATTTACACCATTATAAGGGCATTACCCGACTATGTCTGCCGCGCCAGGAGAAAAATGATGGTGAAATATCATGACTGAGAGAAACCTTACGGAAGGCGGAAGCCTGAAAGTGATGCTGCTTTTTTCCATACCGATGATATTGGGAAACGTGCTGCAGCAGATCTACAATATCGCAGATACTGCGGTAGTAGGACATTTTATTGGAGCAGAAGCACTGGCCGCGGTTGGTTCTGCCTATTCTCTGATGACCTTCCTCACTTCGATTATCATTGGATTCTGCATGGGAAGCAGCGCGGTCTTTTCAGTATCATATGGGGCCGGCAATCGGGCAGAGCTGAAGGAATGCATGTGGGTTTCGTTCTGGTTTATCTTGGCGGTTACTGTAATGCTGAACGGCCTTGTTTTTCTCTTTAACAAGCAGATCCTTCATCTGCTGCAGGTCCCGGAGAATGTCTATCCGCTGATGAATCATTATGTTGTCATCCTCTATTGCGGAATCCTGTTTGTGTTTATCTATAATTATTTCTCCTGCCTGCTTCGGGCTGTCGGCAATTCGCTGACTCCACTGATTTTTCTCACCATATCCTCCGTACTGAATATAGCGCTGGATATTGCTTTTGTGGCCGAACTTGGGCTCGGCGTAGAGGGAGCAGCAGTGGCAACGGTGATCTCCCAGATGGTGTCCGCCGTGGGAATCGCGGTATTTGCCGTTAAGAAAATGCCGGAGCTTCATGTTGAAAAAGAATACCGGAATTTCAAAAAGAATATATTACAGAGAGTGATTTCTTATTCTTTGATTACCTGCGCGCAGCAGTCGGTCATGAATTTTGGCATCTTAATGATTCAGGGGCTGGTCAACAGCTTTGAATCTGTCATCATGGCGGCATTTGCCATAGCAGTGAAAATCGACACTCTTGCCTACATGCCGGCGCAGGAATTCGGAAATGCATTTTCTCTGTTCACGGCTCAGAATTTTGGCGCGGGGAAGTTCGATAGAATCCGGAGAGGAATTCGGGAGGCTTTTGCGGTTTCTGCCGCATTTTGTCTGATGGTATCCGCTATTGTGTGGATCTTTTCTGCGCAGATGATAGGAGCTTTCCTGGGAGAGGCGGATCCCCAGATTATCGCTGCCGGAACAGAATATTTGCATATTGAGGGAGCCTTTTACTTTGGCATCGGCTTCCTCTTTCTCTTGTACGGACTCTACCGCGCAATCAACAAGCCAGTGATGTCGTTGATCCTGACCATCTTTTCACTGGGGACGAGAGTGGCCTTGTCGTATCTTCTGGCGCCAAATCCCGCATTCGGTGTGACGGCCATCTGGTGGTCAATCCCGATCGGCTGGGGCATTGCGGACATTATCGGAATTGGCTATTATCTTCGAAGGTGCAGGGAGATAAGAAACAAGACAGTGCATAAATCATAAATGAAAATGGAAGGATAGGAAACAAGGCGATTCATGGGCAGTCCCCATGAATCAGCCTGAGCGAAGATGCGGCATCCGACGGATCCATATCAAATTGGCACAATAAAATTAGCACAATTAATGACGAGACATCCCGCGGCTTTAGCCGCAGGATGTCTCGTTAGAGCGGCTATGCCTTTGAAGGCAATGGTCTGCGGTAATGCATGGAATTCAGATTGTGAATACTGCCTTTCAGGATTGAGAATGTACTTCTGTGAAGCTCCGGGCCATCCTGTTAACAGAGCCGCAAAGCAGTCGGACAGAACAGCAGCCCGGAGGCGCGGAGGACCTGATCTTCCTTCAAACTGTGAAGCGTATCGAACTGCAGCCAGACAGCGAAGTGAATCCGCCTCATCCAGGGAAAGCGGTGAATCAGCTGCATCCATACAGCGAGGCGGATTAAGCCGCATCCAGGCAGCGCGGCGGATTGGTGAGAGCCAGACAGCGAAACGAATCCATTCTACAGCAAACATGCATATCCGGCGGGTAAAGGAGGAACACACAATGGAATACGTTACATTAAATACGGGAGCAAAGATGCTGCTGGAAGGTTTCGGGGTATATCAGATTCCCGATGCAAAGCAGTGTGAGTAGGTGATTTATGATGCCATCAAAACCGGATATCGCCTGCTGGATACGGCCGCAGCATATATGAATGAAGAAGCCACCGGGAGAGGAGTGGCAAGAACGATTGCCGATGGACTGGTCTCCCGGGAAGATCTCTTCATCACCACCAAGGTATGGGTACAGGATATCAAAACAGAAGAGACCGCATATGAGGCAGTAAAGACATCCCTGAAAAAGCTGGACATGTCTTATGTGAATCTGGTTCTGCTGCATCAGCCGATGGGAGATTATTTCGCTGAATCTACGCGCGACAAGGCAACACTAGGAAAGCATGAGGTGTGATCATGGAATATCAGAATCGGGAGCAGGAAATCCGGGAAGCCATCGAGGCGGCGGACTATGCGCTGCTTTGCCTGGATAAAGCAGAATCGCATCTGAAAAGCGCATCGAACTGGGGGCTGATCGATATGTTCGGTGGCGGGTTCTTATCGACGATGATCAAACATAGGAAGATGAATGATGCCGAAGAGGACATGAATGCAGCAAAGAATGCCCTGCGCAGATTCAGCCGGGAACTGGAGGATGTGCATCAGTTCATCGATTTTCAGTTTAATACTGCTGACTTTCTTTCCTTTGCCGATTATTTCTTTGATGGACTGGTTGCGGACTGGCTGGTTCAAAACAGAATCACGGAAGCCAAAAGGCAGGTAAACGAAGCAAAGCAGAGGGTGTCCTCGATTCGATTTCAGCTGAGCCAGATGATCGAATAGAAAACCACACGGCGATCAGAAGCATCGGTCTTTGCGATCTTTCCTGCACTGCTCAATGCTTCCGCAGCGATAGCATAATTCGTTGTCGCATATCCCGTCTTTCTCGAAACAGGACAGGATGTTGTTCACAGTAGTTTCCGCGATGTTATTTAAAGCATCCTTCGTCAGAAATGCCTGATGCGCCGTGACAATCACGTTGGGCATGGAGATCAGCCGGGAGAGCAGATCATCATTGAGAATATGGCCGGACCGGTCCTCAAAGAATATATCTGCCTCCTCCTCGTATACGTCCAGGCAGGCTGCGCCAATCTTTCTAGCCTTGATACCAGAGAGCAGTGCTTCGGTGTCGATCAGGCCACCTCGGGAGGTGTTAATGATGACGACACCATCTTTCATCTTTTCGATGCTCTCCTTGCTGATCATGTGCCGGGTTTCTTCAGTTAATGGGCAGTGCAGAGAGATCACGTCGCTTCGGGCAAACAGCTCGTCCAGCGAGACATATTCGATGCCGCTGTTTTTGGCGGGGAAGAGGTCATAGGCGATGACATGCATGCCAAATCCGCGGCAGATCTGAATAAAAATTCTTCCGATTTTGCCCGTGCCGATGACACCGACGGTTTTGCCGTGCAGGTCGAATCCGGTCAGTCCATTCAGCGAAAAGTTGAATTCCCGCGTGCGGTTGTACGCCTTGTGAATGCGCCGGATTGACGTTAACAGCAGAGCCATCGCATATTCAGCGACGGAATAGGGAGAATAAGCCGGGACATGCACCACGTGGATCTTGCCGAATGCTGCTTTGACATCTACATTGTTGTATCCAGCCGAGCGCAGCGCGATCAGCTTTACTCCGTAATCATACAGCCTGTTGATCACCGCCTGATTTACAGTGTCATTCACAAAGACACAGACGGCGTCACATCCACGGGCCAGATCTGCTGTGTCCTCGTTCAGCCGTGTCTCCAGGAACTTATATTCGATTCCCTTCTGTTTCCCATATTTTTCAAACGATGGTTTGTCATATGGCTTTGTGTCGTAGAATGCCACTTTGATCATAATCTCATCTCCGTTATGCTTCCAAGAATTGTTTTACTGAAAGAACGATGCTATATCGCGCACCGGGGAAACTGGCTTCTCACCAGTCCCCCGGAAATGCTTATCGTTTCTGCAAATATGAAATACATCGGGTCATGTGAAAGCCGATCGGCAAGACGGACGATTATCCGTTCCTGCGGATATGAAATGCATCGAGCCCTGCATAGCGTGCGGCTTTGCCGAGATCTTCCTCGATGCGAAGAAGCTGATTGTATTTGGCGACCCGCTCGGAACGGCTCGGAGCTCCCGTCTTGATCTGAGCCGTGTTGAGAGCGACAGCCAGATCAGCGATGGTGGTGTCTTCGGTTTCGCCCGAACGGTGTGAGGTGACGGAGGTATATCCCGCGTTGTGCGCCATCTTGATGGCTTCAAGAGTTTCGGAAACCGTACCGATCTGATTGAGTTTAATGAGAATGGAATTAGCGCAGCCGCTGCGGATGCCCTTGGCCAGTCTCTCCGTGTTGGTGACGAACAGGTCATCGCCGACAAGCTGAACTTTGCTGCCCAGGCGCTGGGTCAGGCGCTTCCAGCCGTCCCAATCCTCTTCATCCAGAGCGTCTTCGATCGAGATGATCGGGTATTTGTTCACCAGTGCGTCCCAGTGATCAATCAGCTCATCGGTGGTAAAATCTCTGCCGGATTTCGGCTGGTGATAGAATCCTTTGCCTTTCTCGCTTTTCCATTCGGAAGAAGCAGCGTCCATCGCAATCATAAAATCTTTTCCAGGCTCATATCCGGCTGCCCGAATCGCCTCCAGTATGGTTTCAATGGTTTCTTCATCCGAACGGAGATTGGGGGCAAAACCACCTTCATCGCCGACGGAAGTAGCCAGATTCCTGCTTCTCAGAAGGCTTGCGAGTGCGTGGAACACCTCCGAGCACCAGCGCAGTGCTTCACTGAAAGTCGGTGCGCCGACTGGCATGATCATGAATTCCTGCGTATCTACGGTGTTGGCCGCATGTACGCCGCCGTTCAGAATATTCATCATCGGTACTGGCAGAACCGTGCCCTGAACGCCGCCCAGGAAGCGGTAGAGAGGGATCCCGAGAGAACGGGAAGCTGCTCGTGCCGTCGCAATGGAAACGGCAAGGATCGCATTGGCTCCGAGCCGGCTCTTATCCTTGGTGCCGTCGAGATCGAGCATGATTCTGTCGGCCCCGTAGATATCCACGGCATCCGCTCCGAGCAAAGCGGGAGCGATGATCTGATTGACGTGATTTACTGCCAGGGATACGCCCTTGCCGCCGTAGCGGCTTTGATCACCGTCGCGAAGCTCTAATGCCTCGAACTCTCCGGTAGAAGCACCGCTCGGGGCTGCACCGGAAGCCATACTGCCATCCGCCAGAGTTACCTCCGCTTCTACCGTGGGATTGCCTCTGGAATCCAGAATCTGTCTTGCATAAACTCTTTGAATCTCTGTATTCTTCATTATGATTTCCTCCGTGGTTCAGTTTTCTTTCTTTCTGGCTTCAGAATACAATAATCATATTGCTTTTTATGTTGCGATAACAACATAAATTGGATACTATGGTGGATGGAAGAAAAATCATGGCGGGAAAGATTTTCGAAAATGTTCCGCGCGCCTTTAAAAAGTGCTGCTGATTCGGGTTCACCGATGGCAGGCGGGATGGCTTCTTTGTACCAGATGTGAGGAGGATGATATGCCGAGAACAGGATGCGGCAGACAGGGTTGTGAGTTTTTATCCAGGAATACATTCTGCATATCGGAAGTGCGGCTGTTTCGCGGTCTGTCTCCGGAAATCCAGAAAAAGCTGGTCAGTTACTCGGTTCATCACACATACCCGGCAGAAGCGCATCTCGTATCGGAAGATGAACCCATACGTTCCATTATCATTATCCGAAGCGGGAAAGTGAAGATTTCCCGTACCGACCTCATGGGAGAGGAACATATTCTGGATGTCCTTCACAGCGGACAGAGCGTGTGGCACGGAATCTTTTTGAAGGAGCACACCTATCATTATGATGTCATCGCCCTGGAAGAAGTGAAGACCTGTGAAATTCCCCGCGCGGAGATCATGAAGGTGATCTCGGAGAATCCGCAGATCCTGCTCAATATGATTGAAATTCAGGCACGGGATATCAGCGAGGCAGAAGATAAGATCTTTGTCCTCTCCATCCGTGATCCCCGGCAGAGAGTGGCTGCCTTCCTGCTTCGAAGAGAGCGGAGCTGCCTGGGCGATGTCATTAATCTGAAGCTGGATGATATTGCATCCTCCGTCAATCTTCGTCCGGAAACCGTCAGCCGGAATATTTCTTATCTGGAAAAAGAGGGAATGATCAAGCGTCTCGGGAAGGCTTGTCTCAAGGTCGTGGATCACAGGAAGCTGCGGGAGTATACGGAAAATATATCTTAAAAAAACAAGGAAAATTTGATTACGATCAAGGATAGATCACTTGTGTTCTGTTACGATCCAATTGTCACAAGGAAAGGACAGATGGCAGAACACCAAACCGTCTGGCACGAGAAGCGGACAAATGGATCTATAGGAAACCGTTTGTTACCGCTGTTGTGACAGGCGGTTTTTCTTTTATCCCGGCAAAGGAGGGCATGAAGTGATCAAGGGAAGAATTCATTCGATTGAGACATTCGGACTGGTAGACGGCCCCGGTGTTCGCTTCGTGATATTCCTGCAGGGATGCACGATGCGCTGCAAGTTCTGTCATAATGCGGATACCTGGAAACTTCAGTCTGATGACATGAGAAGTGCGGATGAGCTGATTGCCCAGGCGCTGAGGTATCGCGCTTACTGGGGCGATGAAGGCGGAATCACGGTGTCCGGCGGCGAACCGCTTCTTCAGATTGATTTCATTACCGAGCTGTTTCAGAAGGCGAAAGAAAAAGGAATTCATACTACCCTCGACACGGCGGGACAGCCATTTCGCCGAAAAGGAGAGTGGTTCGGGAAGTTCCGAAAGCTGATGCGATATACCGATCTTCTGCTGGTAGATATCAAGGAGATGGATCCGGTGAAGCATCAGAAACTGACAGGAGTGCCGAATGACAATATCCTGTCGATGATCCGCTATCTGGACGAAATCGGAAAGCCGGTCTGGATCCGTCAGGTGCTTGTGCCGGGATGGACGGATGATCCGGAGGATCTGAAGAAGGAGCGGGAGTTCCTGGACGAACTGAGCAATGTGCAGAAGGTAGAGGTACTTCCGTACCATACGATGGGAGCCTACAAGTGGGAGATGCTTGGCATCCCGTATCCGCTCAAAGGAGTGAAGACTCCTTCGGAGCAGCAGGTGAAGGCGGCAGAGAAGATTCTCGGCGCCGGAGAGCAGGAAACATCCAGGAAGAAATGCGCGTGATGCGCGGGCTGAAGCTTATCACGGTAACGATATAGCCCGGGTAACGGTGAACCGGAACCGCTATCCGGTCAGAAAGGAGCCACAGATGATGAGAAACGAATGGAGAGAATTCAAGGGCAGCAAATGGACGGATGATATCAATGTCCGTGATTTCATTCAGAATAACTATACTCCGTATGATGGAGATGAGAGCTTCCTGGAGGGACCGACAGAGGCAACAGTCATTCTCTGGGGCAAGGTGCAGGAGCTGCAGAAAGAGGAGCGCGCCAAAGGCGGCGTGCTGGATTGTGAGACGGAGGTTGTGTCGGGACTGACCGCCTATGGCCCGGGATACATCGATGAGAAGACAAAGGATCTGGAAAAGATCGTCGGACTTCAGACCGATAAGCCGCTGAAGAGAGCATTCATGCCGTACGGCGGAATCAAGATGGCCGAAGAGGCGGCGGAGAACTACGGATATCATATCAACAGTAAGTTCCACAAGATCTTTACGGAATACCACAAGACGCACAACCAGGCTGTTTTTGACGCATATACACCGGAGATGCGGCGGGCCAGACACTCCCATATCATAACGGGTCTTCCGGACACCTACGGGCGCGGCCGTATCGTCGGCGATTACCGGCGCGTAGCTCTCTACGGAATCGACCATCTGATCGCAAAGAAGCAGGAAGACCTGGCCAATTGCGGTGACGGAACCATGACGGATGACATCATCCGCCAGAGAGAGGAAATCAGTGAGCAGATCCGCGCATTAAACGGAATGAAGAAGATGGCCCAGGCTTATGGATACGATATCTCCGAGCCGGCGAAGAATGCCAGAGAGGCCGTTCAGTGGCTGTACTTCGGCTACCTTGCGGCGATCAAAACGCAGAACGGTGCGGCGATGTCGGTAGGAAGAATCTCCACTTTCCTCGACATCTATATTGAGCGAGACCTGAAGGAAGGGACCCTCACCGAGAAGGAAGCGCAGGAGCTGATTGATCATCTGACCATGAAGTTCCGCATGGTCAAGTTCGCTCGTATTCCGAGCTATAACGAGCTGTTTTCGGGGGATCCGGTTTGGGCAACGCTGGAGGTCGCGGGAACCGGTGTGGATGGACGTTCCATGGTTACCAGGAATGACTATCGATTCCTCCATACTCTCGAGAACATGGGGCCGTCCCCGGA
>CADBOY010000109.1 GCA_902796405.1 uncultured Lachnospiraceae bacterium
CATGAACATACCGCGGAGCTATCGTGAGACAAAGAAAAGCTCTAAGATAAGAACGCAGCGCGGGAGCGTTACGGGAACCGGCAGCGGGAGCAGCATCCTCCCGCAGAAATGAACCGGAGGCAGACAGGAACCACACAGAATCGATGCGTTCGGTTCGGCAGGAGGGAAGATGGCGAAGAAGAAATCGGGAAAAAAGAAGGCGGCAGCGGTCGTAGGAATCATCTGTGTGGCGGCAGTTGCCGGCGGCGCGATATTCTCATCGCGGCAGAGCGGACAGAAGGCAGCGGAGTCGCAGGCGGCGTCACAGGTGCTGACTGCCGAAGTGACTACCGGCAATATCGCCGATACGGTGACCGGTACGGGAACGCTGGAGAATGAAGACGCCGAGAACGTGATGGTTCCTGTGGGGATCACCATAGACGAGGTGCTGGTGGACAGCGGCGATACCGTGACAGAGGGACAGGCGCTGGCGACAGTGGATCAGACCTCGGTCGCGGCGCAGATCAGCGAGGTGCAGAGTTCGATTCAGACCATTGACGATTCGCTCGAGGGTCTGGATGACGATGACAGCACGGAGACGATGACGGCGGCGCTGGATGGCCGCGTCAAGGCGGTCAATGTCTCCTCGGGCGATGATGCCGCAGAGGTCACCGAATCGAAGGGCGCGCTGCTGATTCTCTCCACAGACGGCCTGATGTCGGTTACCTTCTCGTCTGATGCAGAAGTCACGGCCGGAAGCAGCGTGACGATGACGCTTCCGGATGGGACCAAGGAAGAGGGAACCGTAGAATCCTCCGCCAATGGCAGTATAACCGTTACTCTCACCGACGATGGGCCGGAATACGGGGATTCCGTCACGGTGACTTCCGCCAAGGGAGAGACTCTGGGGACTGGAACGCTGCAGGTTCATGCCCCGATCACCCTGACCGCGGTATCCGGCACAGTCAGCAAGGTCTATGTCTCTGAGAATGAGAAAGTGGACTCCGGGGACAAGCTGATCCGGCTGAAGAATGTGGAGAATACGGCGGAGAAGAATGAGCTGCTGCAGGAGCGGCAGGATCTCACCGAAACGCTGAATGATCTCATGACGCTGCAGAGCACCGGCCAGATCACGGCCGTGCAGGCGGGGACCGTCGAGGACGTCAATGTATCTGACGATACTGAGGTCACGCAGACATCGGCAAGCTCTTCCAGTTCCTCCTCGAGTTCTTCTTCCGGAACATCCGGACTCAGTGTCAGCGGCATGTCGTACCAGACGGTTTCCGCAGGCTCCGGCAGTACATCAGCGGGCAGCAGTACATTTACCGCATCTGCCTCTGGCAGTGGTTCTGCCGGCTCTGCTTCCGGCAGAACCACTGCTGGTTTTACGGTGACCGCCGTGCGCAGCGGCACTCAGACGGGCAGCGGTACCCAGACGGGCAGTACCGCTTCGCGGAATACCGCCACCGGCGGCGTGACGCTCCTTTCAGCGACATCGTCCCAGGCGGTTTCTTCGAATGATTCTTCCGATGGAACCAAGGCCGCAGCATCAGCGGGCAGCGGCAAGTCGTCCGACGATTCGTCCACAGATACCCTCGGCGCTGCCGGAGAGGTATCGGCCAATACGGCGAAATCCTCTGCAAAATCCTCCGCTGAATCTTCCGGAAACCAGACGGAGGAGACTGACGCGGAAACAAAGGCTGCCGAAGAATCTTCAGCAAGCACGGAAGCGACGCGCGAGGGCAATACGCTGGTGCTCCCGATTACCGCGCCTGCGGCGGGGAATACGCCGATGACGGCGGACGAACTGCAGAAGATCGTGACGGATAAGGGATACAGCTACAAGGTCAGCGACATCAACTGGTCATCCGAGGCCTCCGGTTGGTCTGAGGGCAGCGCTTTTACCGCCGGACAGACCTATACCGCATATGTTACGCTTTCCTTCAGTGGAAATGATATCTATACCTATCTGAGCGATGACAACAAGATCATCATCCGGGCGGACGGCAGTACCTCTTATGAGTACAGCTACTCCGGCAGCAAGCTGCTCATCGCGGTAAAGTATACCGTGGGCGGCAGCTCGCAGACGCCGCAGGAGAGCAGCTCGGACGCCAGCCAGCCGGACGAGACGAAGGCCAGCAAGGAGTCTTCCGCCTCACAGCAGACTCTGCCCAGCAGCGGCAACGGCAACGGCGGTGGCGTCTCGATCAGCGGCACGGGTGGCGGAAGCAGCCTCTCCGGCTACAGCTCCGGAGTGTCCACTTCCGGAACCGATTCCAGTTCCACGGAGATCACATCGACCCGGGAAGCGGCAGCATTCACGATTGCCGGCACGGACAAGATGCAGGTGAAGATCAATGTCAATGAGCTGGATATTCTGCAGATTCAGGTGGGACAGAGCGCGGAAGTGGAACTCGATGCGGTCGATGGGACCACCTATGACGGAACGGTAACGAATATCTCGGGGACGGGAAGCAGCAGCGGCGGAACGACCACTTATCCGGTCACGATTGAACTGGACCGGACCGGGGATATGCTTGAAGGAATGAACGCCTCCGCCACCATCACGATCAATCAGGCGGAGAACGTGCTAACGATTCCCACCGCGGCGCTCCAGGAAGAAGGCGGCAAGACCTACGTCTACACGTCTCAGGATGAGGACGGCACGCTGTCCGGAAAGACGGAGGTCACAACCGGCCAGTCCAATGACAGCACGGTCGAGATCACGGAAGGACTTACGGAAGGACAGACCGTCTATTACAGCATGGGAACCGGTGAAAACGTGTCAGGCAGTGAGTCGCAGAGTGAGACGATGTTCAGCGGTTTTGGCGGCGGCCAGCCCGGAGGCAGCAAAGGCGGCGGTCAGCCTGGCGGCAATATGCCCGGAGGCGGCAATGGCGGCGGCCGGGGAGGAAATGGCTCATGATCATATTCCGGGACGTAAGCAAGATTTATCACATCGGTGACACCGAGGTGAGAGCGCTTGACCATGCCAACATGCATATCCGGAAGGGAGAGTTTGTGAGCATCATCGGCCCGTCCGGTTCGGGAAAATCCACTCTGATGAACATTGTGGGATGCCTGGACCAGGCGAGCGAGGGAACCTATCTACTGGACGGGCAGGCAATCGAAGACTATTCGAACCGGGAGCTTGCGAAGATCCGGAACCGGAAGATCGGATTTATCTTTCAGGACTTCAACCTGCTCCCGAAACTCACGGCATATGAGAATGTGGAGCTTCCGCTGATCTACCAGAGAATGGGAAAGAAGGGCCGGCAGGAGCGGGTAGAAGAGGCTTTAAACCGTGTCGGTCTGTGGGACCGCCGGAAACACCGCCCGACCGAGCTCTCCGGCGGGCAGCAGCAGCGTGTGGCCATCGCGAGAGCGCTGGCCACGCATCCGTCGCTCTTTCTCGCCGATGAGCCGACCGGGAACCTGGACCAGAAAACCGGAAGAGAGCTCATGGACATCTTCCATGAGCTGCATGAATCCGGCAATACGATTGTCCTGATCACGCATGATGCGCATATCGCGGCAGAGGCATCGCGCAGCATCAAGATTCTCGATGGTCATGTCACCGATGTGAATGATGCATCGGAGATCACGGAGGTGGTTTAATGATCGGACAGTCCTTCAAGATGGCCTGGGCCTCCGTCATCTCCAACAAGATGCGCTCCTTCCTGACGATGCTCGGCATCATCATCGGCGTGATCGCTCTGGTCGTACTGGTTTCGATTGCCAACGGCGCGACGAGTTCCGTCACGGATGCCATCTCGTCAATCGGCACCAACCTCCTGTCAGTCACCATCACCGACGACAAGGAGAATCCGCTTCGGCTGAGTGAGATGGATGAGGTGCTGGACCTCGATCATATTGCGATGGCAGCGCCAACCGCTCAGACCAGTCTGACCGCGTCGAAGGGAGAGAACAGCGAGAGCGCGCAGATCACCGGCACAACCGCCGACTACCTCTCCATCGAGGGGCTGAATCTGGCCAGCGGCCGGTGGATCCGCAGCTCCGACGTAGAGAACAACACGAATGTTGTCGTCATCAACGGCGATCTGGCGGCCGATGTGCTGGGAGTGCGGAACACAGAGCAGGCCATCGGGCAGACGATTTCCCTGAACGGGAATCACTATACCGTGATCGGCGTGCTGGCCGACGATGAAACCATCTCGATGTCATTTTCCTCCTATGAAGCCTATGTGCCGTACACCTCCCTGATCCGGATTGCCTCGTCGGTATCATCCGGCATCACCTCCTTCGTGTGCGCTTCGGCAAGTGACGATGAGATCGATGCAGCCGAGAGCACGCTGAAGGCATGGCTACTCAAACGGTTTGACAATGACGACGACGCCTTTGAAATCACGAACATGTCGACGATTGCGGATACGCTCGACAGTGTCGTCAACACGATGACGATCATGCTCGGCGGCATCGCGGCAATCTCGCTGCTTGTCGGCGGCATCGGCATCATGAACATCATGCTTGTGTCCGTCACCGAAAGAACGAAGGAGATTGGCATTCGCAAGGCCATCGGCGCCGGAGAGGGAAGCATCATGCTGCAGTTCCTGATCGAGGCACTGGTGCTGAGCCTGCTGGGCTGCCTGCTCGGCGTAGCCGGTTCCTGGCTGATTCTGCGGCTGATCTACCTGATATCAGATTTCAATTTCCCGATGGATCCCGGAGTGGTCGTCGTGGCGACGGCGTTCTCCCTGATCATCGGACTGCTCTTCGGGCTCTACCCGGCCAGAAAAGCAGCGCGCAAGGAGCCTATTGACGCACTGCACTACGCAGGGTGAGGAAAGTATCCGGCGGTATCGGCGGCTGCGCACGAAGCTGGGGCTTGCGGCCCAGTGCCGCAGACGCACTCAAAGACATGGCCGAATCGACGGCTGCACATGAAGCCGGGCCTGCGGCTGTCAGGACGGACCGGGGGTGCCGCAATCTGCCAGCCGGTGTGATCCGTCTGAGTTTTGCAAAAGGAAAAAGGAAACATGAAAAAGTACCGCATCTTTGTCATCAACCCGGGGTCAACTTCCACGAAGCTCGCTCTGTTTGAGAATAACACGCGAATCTTCGAGGAGAGCGTATTCCACGACTCCTCAGAGCTTCTGAAGTTTCCGACGATCAACGATCAGCTCCCGTACCGGATGAAGGTCATTCACCAGTTTATCCAGGAGCACCACATTGATATGCATCACATTGATGTATTCATGGGGCGCGGAGGAAGCTGCTATCCGGTGAGCGGCGGAATCTACCGGATCGACGACCGTCTGATCGAGGATACGAAGAATGACCGCGGCGGCCTGCATCATACGTCGAAGCTCGGCGTGCAGATGGCGGCGGCGCTGCAGAAGGAATACGGCGGCCAGATGTTCATGATGGATCCGCCGATCGTCGACGAGTACTGCGATCTCGCCCGGATCACCGGTGTAAAGGGAGTCTACCGCCGTGCTGTCGCGCATGTCCTGAATCTCAAGGAGACGGCGCGCCGGCATGCGGAGTCGATGGGGAAACGCTACGAGGACTGCAACTTCATCGTCTGCCACATTGACGGGGGGATCTCGGTAACGGCGCACCAGCGCGGGAAGATGATTGACGGCAATGATGCCGGAGGCGGGGAAGGGCCGTTTACGCCAACCCGAATGGGAGGCATGGCCGTCACCGACGTGCTGGAATTACTGAAGACGAAAACACCGCATGAGATTCTGCTCATGTGCACCGAGGCCGGCGGACTGAGCAGCCATTTCGGGACATCTGACTCCGACCGGGTTCACGAGCTGGTGGAGGAAGGCAATTCCCACGCCGTCCATGTCTGGCAGGCCATGGGATACCAGATCATCAAGTACATCGGATCGATGGCGGCCGTCCTTCATGGCGAGGTTGACGCCATTCTTCTCACAGGCGGTCTCGTGCGCTTTGATGATCTCGTCGGACAGATTCGCGAGGGGTGCGGCTGGATTGCACCGATCTATACGTATCCCGGAGAATTCGAGATGGAAGCCATGGCGGCCGGCGCGGTGCGCGTGATGACCGGGAAGGAAGAGGCGAAGACCTATCCGGGGAAACCGGTCTGGAATGGGTTCCCGGAAGATGCCGGGAGCGCGGAATGAGAGAAAAAACAGCTGTGGGCAGACACCTGAGCGGCCGGAGGGAAACCTCCGGCCGTTGTCATCTTCTGGAAAGCAAGAGGGAATTTCGGTTATTGTGCAGAATGGTGCGACATCCGGCCGACGCGCCGCATGAAAACAGTGCGATTTGACCATATAAATACGGAACAAACGCCATATAATTATATTATAGGTGTACCTGATGGGTGATCCAGACGGATGAATACGGCAGCACGCGGGACGGATAACTCCGGGCTTCCGGTATTCACCGGAGATCCGATGAATACGGCGGCACGCGGAACGGACAGCGGTGCGGGGAAATCGCCGGAAGTCCGCAGCCGGAGCAGAGCTGTCATTCAAGGCCCGACGGGTATCAGGATACAGAAGAAAAGCATGTTACCGGGAGATATCCTGGCAGAAAAGGAGGAAAGGCGATGTACGAACCGAAGATACCTGCTGACGCAAAACAGAAATATCAGGAGCGATTAAACCGCGTGGAGACGGCGATCCATCTCGGCACACCGGACCGCGTTCCCGTGACGGCGTTCTTCGCGTCATGGACGGTCCGGTCTGAAGGATCCTGCTACCGCGATCTGTATTATGACTACGAAAAGGCCGGAGACGCTGCGCTTCGCTTTTATGAAAAACACCCGGAGATGGACATCAACATGTTCTCCGGTTTCACGAGCGGCCGCGCCAATGAGCTCGCCCAGTCTCAGATGATCGACTGGCCAGGGCGTCCCGGGACGCTGGTGTCCGACAACAGCTCGCACCAGGTCATCGAGCGGGAATTCATGACGCAGGAAGAATACCCGGAGATGCTGGATGACTTTACGGGATTCATGCTCCGGAAATACATCCCTCGTGCATTCCCGTCTCTGAAGGGATTTTCCGGGCTGCAGGCGATTCCGACGATCGTCCTGAACACCAGTATCCTTGCCCCGTTCTACAGCCCTCAGGCGCAGGAGGCGTATCGGGTTCTCGCGCAGATTGGGGAGGAAGACAAGAAGGCGGCAGATGCGAATGCCGGATATCAGGCAAAGCTCACCGAGATGGGGTTCCCGCCGCTGTTCACCGGAGCATCCGAGGCGCCGTATGATATCCTCGGCGATTATTTCCGCGGAACGATGGGCATCTTCGAGGATCTCACGGATGACAGCATGCAGGAGTACATCGAGCGCGCCTGTGACATGTTCGCCGATCAGCAGATCCAGGCACTCCAGTATTTCCGCTTCGTCGATCTGCCGGTAAAGCGAGTCTTCTTCCCGCTCCACAAGGCGATGGACGGATTCATGAACGAGGAGCAGTACGAGCGACTGTACTGGAAGCCGCTGAAGAAGATCATGATGGCCCTGATTGATATGGGAGTGACGCCTTTCATATACACTGAAGGCCCGTATGACTCGCGAATCGACCAGCTTACGGATGTTCCGAAGGGGAAGGTGGTCTATCACTTTGAAAAGGCGAACATGAAGAACGTCAAGGAGAAGCTCGGCAAAGTTGCCTGCATCAGCGGCAATCTTTCCATCTCCCGGCTGGAATTCGGCACGAAGGAGGAGGTGGTCCGCGAGCTCCGCGAACTGCTGGAAACCTGCATGCCGGGTGGCGGATATCTGTTCGACTTCAATGGCAGCCTGGAGAACGCAAAGCCGGAGAATCTCGATGCCATGTTCGAGACACTGGCTAAGTATGGCAATTACTGATTCATATCGCGCCGAATGAGTTTGGTGATTACTGAACCACATCGCACTGATTTGGTATAGCAATTACGGATTCAAATCGTGCAAGCCAGGTATGTAAGTACCGCCTCATATTGCGCCGTACAGGCAGCGGCGGGTATGAGGCATCAGACAGGAGAAGATAAAGCAGCAAAGGAAGGCCGCGCCGGGTGGATCATTTCTCCCGGTGCGGCCTTCCTTTGAATGTCAGATTGGCACAGCGGAAGTTTCGCTGCGTGATGATTTTTTGAAGTTTGGCCAGAGAAGGAGCTTCGCTTCTTTCTCTGGCGGAAAGGGATGAGGCTTCACGTTCACCACGCAGGAAGGGGATGAAGATGCGGGCTGCGAGCACGTCGGGATCGCGCGCGCCTGATACGTTCGCGGTCCTTTCATGGGCAGAACATGGCAGTGGGAAAGTCAGAGAGACTGCATCGTGATCAGAGAGACTGCATCGTGACTGGCTTTGCCGGCTGTGAGATGGTGGAATCGATATGGAAGGGAAAGAAAGACAGGAAAGAGAATATGAAAACGGCACGGAATCCGTATCGCTCCGGGAACAGATCTGTTACGCACTGAGCGCCGTCGGAGGGAACCTGCCCAATTATCTGTTAGTAGGATACCTTACGCTGTTTGCGACCGATGTGATGAACATAAGTGCTGCCAGAATCGGATTCGTGGTGATGCTCTGCAGCATCTGTGATGCCTTCACCAATGTGATCATCACGAATTTTACTGACCGGACGAAAACCCGGTGGGGAACGTACCGCCCCTGGCTTCTGATTACCAGTCCGCTGATCGCGGTGAATCTGATTCTTCTGTTCTTTTATCCGTCCTTTCTTGTGACGGAGGGAGAGAAGATCTTTTGGATGGCTGCTTTGTATTTTCTCCTGTCGCCGATTCTGCTGACCGCCTATCTCTGTCCGGAATATATCATGATGAGCGTGATATCACCGCGGGAGATATGACACTTCGCGCCGGGACAGGGGCAGATGCGGCATTTCCCGTCGCAGGAAAAATCGCCGGCAGGGCTGTCATCCGCCGCCTTGGAGACCGGACACACAGCCGCTGCCATGTCGGAACTGTCCTTCGGTCTGTCCGAGGGGCTTTCCGGCGGGCTGGTGATAATGTTATCTGTCTCTGCGTTGTTCATCGCTCCGCCTCCTTTCTGACTTCGATGATCCGGATGAATTCGGCCCGAACCATCCGCTCGGGTGTCACTGGATGAACCAGGACAGGTTCCCGGTGCGCCTGGTGATTGGGATGGCTCCGGCCTTGACATGCTGTTGCCAATTAGTTACAACTTAAATTGAGTATAACCAGGCAAAATTGCGGGCGCAATAATAATCGCAATTTCTATGCGCAGAGCTACACGGACAATCTCTCGGAGGACACGAACATGTATGTGGAATTCATGGGAGAGTGCCGCTCCTTTATCGTGGACTTCGATGACTTTGCCCGCCGGCATCGGATGGACTTCATTGCGAGCTACGGAATTGACCGCTATCTGACGCTCTATGCAATTCAGGCCTATGATGAACTGGATCCGGACACCGCCTGGACGGAATTTGCCGAGTATGAGATCACTTCAGTCGCCAAGCTGTTCGGCGTCCGCGCGGAGATTCTGCAGAAGGCGATCCGTGAGGTGCGGGAGGCGTCCGCGCGGATGGATCCGGCGGAACTGACGGAGATCTTCCGGAGACAGCTCGCGGAGAACTGAGAAAAGGATCCTGTGGCAGCCATATCGGCCGGGCATCGTGGCCAGGCAGCTCATGAAACACAGAGAAGAGGATTCTGTGGTTGCCGCATCACCCGGGCGCACAATTCCAGGGATGGCCGTGAGGCGCAGAGAAAAAGTGCCGGAAGGAACGTGCAGGCCGGCACGGTTGTTTTCTGGCGGAATTCGGGGTAAAGTATAGGGGATATTTTCAGAAAGGCAGAGTCACCCCGATGAAGAAGGATACCGTTGAGAAAAAGAGAGACCGGCACAACAGCCTGTTCCGGGCTCTGATCATGATCATCCTGATTGCGCTGCAGATTGTCTGGATCTATGCGCAGCTGGAGTCGCTGCGCGCCAGGTACCCCTGGATCGCCGAAGTACAGAGCGCGCTGGTGTTCATCATCGTGCTGATCATCTACGGGCGGCACATGAATTCGGCCATGAAACTGCCCTGGATCATTCTGATCCTGGTAGCTCCGGTGTTCGGCGTGTTCATGTACCTTCTCGTCGGTCTTAACGGCGCGACTGGCCGGATGAGGGACCGCTATCAGCGCATCGACCTGGAACTGATGCCTTACATCTTCAGCGATGATAAGGTGCTTCACGATATGGAGGAAAAGGAAGGGCGCTCCGCGGCCAATCAGAGCCGGTACATACGGGATTACGCGGATTATCCGGTCTATAATAATTCCTCCATCCGCTATTTCCCCAGCGCTTCGGAAGGCCTAAGGTCGCAGCTTGCCGACCTGGCGGGCGCTGAATCATTTATCTTCATGGATTACCACGCGATCGAGGACTCCGTCTCCTTCCGGCCGATCCATGAGATTCTCAAGGAGCGCGCCGCAGCGGGTGTCGAAGTACGGTTGTTCTACGACTATGTCGGGAGCATGCCGTTCATCAACAGCGGCTTCCGGAAGAAGATGGAGGCGGATGGGATCAAGTGCCGCGTCTTCAATCCGATCGTGCCATTCATCAACCTGTTCCTGAACAACCGGGATCACCGGAAGATCACGGTGATCGATGGAAAAATCGGCTACACAGGCGGCTACAATCTGGCCGATGAGTATTTCAATGTGACACATCCGTACGGCCACTGGCTCGATACCGGCGTCCGCATTGAAGGCGAGGCCGTGAAAAATCTCACGGTTGCCTTCCTGGAGAACTGGAACGCCATCCGGAGCGATGACCTCGATGACATTGACTATCGGCCCTATCTGCCGGATGTCAGCAGGCCGGCGGACGCGGACGGATTCATTCAGCCCTATGCCGATATTCCGGTCGATGAAGAGCATGTTGGTCAGAACGTGTACATGAACGTGCTGAATCAGGCGGAGAAATATGTCTGGTTCATCACTCCGTATCTGATCATCACCGATGAGATGACGCAGGCGTTCCGCCTTGCCGCCAAGCGGGGGGTGGACGTGCGGATCATTACGCCGGGAATTCCGGACAAGAAGCTGATCTACCAGGTCACGCGCTCCTATTACGCGCAGCTGGTGAGAGGCGGCGTGCGGATCTATGAGTACACGCCGGGATTCTGCCACGCGAAGATGTGCGTTTCCGACGATCATGTAGCAACCTGCGGGACGATCAATCTCGACTACCGCAGTCTCTACCATCATTTTGAAAATGGCTGCTTTTTCTGTGGAAATCAGGCGGTGCTGGACATAAGAGATCATTTCGAGCAGATCTTCCCGGAGTGCCGGGAGGTCACGGCACAGTACCGGCAGGACAGGATGCTCCTGGTGAAGAGAGTCATCAACTGCATTCTCCGGCTGTTTGCACCGCTGCTGTAAGAGACGCGATTCCGTCCGGCAAAAGAGCAGCATGAGTTCGGCGCGGAGCCCGCATGGTATTGTGAGAACAGAAAGAACAGTATGCGGAAAAGGCGAAATCTGCAATGTATGGTGAGAATGAGAAAAGCGGTTGAAGGCTCCGGAAAATCGTGATACGATCATAGCGCCGCCGCTGTGAGGTATCATCGACAGATGCGCGCAGCGGAAGAATATAATCTGGTCAGAACCGGGAGAGTACTCGGATCCGTCAGGATATGTGAAGCGGAGAAGTTGCAGCCGGGCTCCCCATCTGGCGAAGGAGGAATCAGACATGGAAGTGAAGCAATATATCACTGGTGAGGAAAAGGCAGGAGAAGTCGTTCTCAAGTATCCGGAAGCGGCGATGGCACTGATCGAGTGCGGCATGGGCTGCATCAGCTGCCCGGCAGCAGAGATGGAGACCATCAACCAGGCCTGTGAAGTACACGGACTGGAGCCGAAGGAAGTTGTGGATTATGTCAACGAGAGGATGACCGATCTCGGTGTCGCGATGAAAAACTGAATCAGCACAGCAAAAGCGGGCAGGGGAAACCGGCCCGCTTTTGCTTCGCGGAGCAGATTCACCGGGCACGCGGGAAAGCCGGGAGAGTCATGATGCAGATTCACCGGGCACGCGGAAAAGCCGGGAGAGTCATGATGCAGATTCACCGGGCACGCGGAAGATCCCGGGAGAAAAGGAGAAGCAGAGATGGCGTTTTATTTCGTGCGTCATGGGGAGACAGTGTGGAACGTTCAGCACCGCCTTCAGGGAGTTCACGATATCCCGCTCGATGAGAAGGGAATCCGGCAGGCAGAAGAACTGCACCGCCAGCTGATTGCCGAAGGCGTGCATTTCGTCCGGGTTTACTCCAGTCCGCTGTCCCGGGCACTTCGCACAGCGGAGATCGTGAGCGGTCAGCCGGCCTCGGAGATCTTCTGCGATGACCGGCTGCGGGAGATGGAATTCGGTTCGATGGAGGGCGACGTCTACGCGGAAGATGCGGCAGGAGGACGAGGATGCCTGCCGGAAGCTCAGACATCCGGAAAAACCGGTGCGCCGCAGCGCCAACGCGAAACACCGCCCGGATCCGACCAGGAGCGAAGCGCCGCGTCGCAGGATCTGCCGGAGATCGCGACGGCCATGGAGGATTTCCTCGGAAAGCCCTCCCGCTATCAGCCGCCCGAAGGAGGCGAGACGTTTCAGCAGGTATGCGCCAGGGCGCATTCCTTCCTGGCAGACCTTGCCGCACGCGAAAAAGATGCCGCGGGCGATATCCTGATCGTATCGCACGGCGGCATCATGCATGGTCTTCTGTTTGTGCTGAACCACCGGACTGACATCGATGCGTTCTGGCATACCAGGACGCCGAACTGTCAGCCGATCCGGTTTGAGCAGATTGTTCTGTGACGGGAGCGTCAGATCTTATTGTTTCCGTCGCCGATCACGATGTCGGACAGTTTTCTCTTCGGTACATAGTGCACATCCTGATCATCCCGGTAATACTTCAGACTCTCGCCGTCATTCACTTCCCGGATGACGATCTTCTCAGCCGGCTTGCCGAAGGCGACGATCAGCATCGGAACGAGGTAATCCGGGAGATCCAGCGCCTTGCTGATCCGCTGCGGACTGAAATTGCCGATCATGATGCCGCCCCATCCTTCGTCCGCTGCGGCGAGGAGCATGGTCTGGGCGACGGCGCCGACATCCCGCAGGAAACGGTCAGTCCGGGGATCCCACTGTGTGTTCTGGCAGATCACGATGAAGGCGGTCGGCTCCATTCCCGGATGCGGCAGCTTCATGTCCGGCAGCGCGCGCGCCCAGCCTGTCAGAGGCTGAATCTTTGCCACGGTTTCTTCTTCGCAGGCCAGATAATACTGAAATGGCTGATGGTTGACGGTGGAGGGGGCAAATCTCGCGCAGTCCACGTATTCCATCAGTTCCTCCCGGGTGAACGTCTTTGAGCGGTCATAGCCGCGGTAGCTGCGGCTTCTCATCACAAGGTCCTTAAACATTGGATTCTTCCTGTTCTTTCTTTGCTGGTGCGGCCGTCAGGAAGCGGCCAGCGGGATGGATGTTATGCTGCACGCAGGACGCGCAGCAACAGTGCATTCATTATACAATCTCCCCGACCATGCGGCAATGGAAGAAGCGGGGGATTTCGGGAAACTGCCCTTTCGCATGCGCAAATATTTGATATAATGATCGGGTATCCTGTGGAAACGGTCTGAAATCAGAGGAAATGAAGATGAAATATACTATTCTCGGAGCTGGCGGAACGGGCGGCTCCATCGCTTTTTATATGGCAAAGGCAGGCAAGGACGTCACTCTGCTGGCCCGCGGAAAACATCTGGCAGCCATTCAGGCAAAGGGGCTTACGATGCACCGGATCTGGTGTGATGAGACAGAGAGCATTCCGGTGAAGGCAGTGAGCACGGAGGATTACCGGGAAACTCCCAATGTTATCTTTGTCTGTGTGAAGTATTATTCACTGGATGGGATCGTCCCGTTCCTTGCGCGCGCTGCCGGTCCGGAGACGGTGATAGTACCAATCCTGAATGTATTCGGCACCGGCAGTCGTCTGCAGGAGAGACTGCCGGATCTTCATGTCCTTGACGGTTGCATCTACGTATCCGCGGAGAAGGAGGCGCCCGGTGTTCTGAAGCAGCACGGCTCGATCATGCGGGTGGTGTTCGGAGAGCGCGGTGCGGAGGGAAATCCGCAGGGCGGAACATCCGGCAGGGATTTTCACGGCGTCCTGGAACAGATCCGCCAGGATCTTTCGGACAGTGGAATCACGCCGGTCCTCTCGGACAACATCGGCAGAGACTGCCTGGCCAAGTTCTCCTATGTTTCCGCGCTCGGAGCGGCGGGCCTGTACTACCGTGCAACGGTGGGCGATTTCCAGAAGGAAGGAAAGCCGAAGGAGATGTTTCAGAAGATGATCCGTGAGATCATGGCGCTCTCCCACGCGATGGGCTGTGCTCTGCCGGATGATATGCTGGAGACCAATATGAGAATACTGGCCGGCATCGCTCCATCCGGAACGACGTCCATGCAGAGAGACATCGCGGAGGGAAAGGCGTCCGAAGTTGATGGCCTGGTCTACGAAGTGGTGCGCCTCGGCGATAAGTACGGCGTGCCGACGCCGGCCTATGATATGGCAGCGCAGGAGCTGCGCTCCCGCGGGCTGAAATAAGCAAAATATTGCCGGCCAGAACATAGCCGGTGTGCCCAGGAGCTGCACGGCCGCTGCTGAAGCAGGCGAAATAGAAAAAATCCGGGCGGAAAGCAAAGAAATATCCAGAATGACGGAATCCCGCCGGAAAAGCGAAGGAACGTCCAGAATGACAGAATCCTGCCGGACGAATCGTCTCGTCCGTGATATCACAAAAATTTTAGGGAACCTTCATTGTTTTTGCGGTATTCCGATGCTACACTGATTCTGATAGGGGAATATGTGATCGCACAGGAAGGGAGTGATTCCCATGGACGAAGCAGTTTTTGACGATACGGTCCGCGAGATGCTGCACGATCCGAAGGTGCTGCAGATGCAGCAGTTCCGGCATCATGTATCATCGAACACCCTGTCACACTGCATCTATGTGACGAAGGTGGCAGGCCGTATCGCAAGTAAGATGCATCTGCATGTGCACGAGGAGGATCTGGCGCGAGGCTGCATGCTGCACGATTTCTATCTGTACAGCGTCAAGGACAGCGGCTTCAGCGCTTATCATCATGGCACCTGCCA
This sequence comes from uncultured Lachnospiraceae bacterium, assembly GCA_902796405.1. Classification (GTDB taxonomy): domain Bacteria; phylum Bacillota; class Clostridia; order Lachnospirales; family Lachnospiraceae; genus UBA3305. The sequence continues at coordinate 15,091 of CADBOY010000109.1, forward strand.
TGCGGGCGTTGCCCTGAATAACGCAGAGAAAGAATACGGAGATCTCAGCGAGATCGAGAAGAATATGATATATTCTCACATGTGGCCGCTGAATCTTACGCATCTGCCGCGGTACAAGGAGAGCGTCCTGATCTGCCTGGCAGATAAATACTGCGCGGTGCGTGAATTCATGCATGCGGCGCCGATTTATCTCCCGGCGGAAGCCGCGGGGTAATCCGTGACGCGGAGGCAGAGGAAGCCGCCGCGGAAGCGATGCAAAGCGGGGCCGGGACATGCGTTGACCGTACCCGATGGGAAAACGGGACAATAAATCAGCACAGGGGCTGCGGTGCGTGTTGCCGCAGCCCCTCTTTCGCAGGAGAAAGAGTATGAAGCAGAAGTATTTTGGAGCGGATGTACCGAAGCTCGGATTCGGTCTGATGCGGCTTCCGCGCGTGGCGGGACATCCGGACGTGATTGATGTGGAGCAGACTGCGCAGATGGTGGATGAATTCCTGGCCGCAGGATTTACCTATTTTGATACGGCATATGTCTACACCGGATCCGAGGATGCCGCCCGTCAGGCACTCGTGGAGCGGGTCCCGAGAGAAAAATATACCCTGGCCTCGAAGCTGGCAGCGTGGCAGGATCCGAAGGACGAAGAGAAGGCGAAGCGGCAGTTCGAGACGACGCTCGAGAGGACCCAGGCAGGTTACCTGGATTTCTATCTGCTTCACAGCATTGAGTCGGACAACGTGGATTTGTTCGACCGGTTCCATATCTGGGATTACATGAATGAGCTGAAGAGTGCGGGAAAGATCCGTCACTGGGGATTCTCCTTCCATGATGATCCGAAGATGCTGGACCGGGTTCTGACCGAGCATCCGGATGCCGAATTCGTGCAGCTGCAGATCAATTATGCGGACTGGAACAGCGTGAGCGTCCATTCCCGGGAGAATCTGGAAGTAGCCCGGCAGCACGGGAAGGGCGTCGTTGTGATGGAACCCGTCCGAGGCGGCCTGCTGGCGAATCCGCCGCAGAAGGTGGCGGAAATTCTGCACAGAGCAGCGCCGGACCGGTCATCGGCATCCTGGGCCATCCGCTTTGCGGCGTCTCAGGACAACATTATGACGGTGCTTTCCGGCATGTCGAACCTGCAGCAGCTGCGCGACAACATCTCATTCATGAAGGAGTTCCAGCCGCTCTCGCCGGATGAGGAGGCCGCGATTCATAAGGCTCAGGACGTACTGGACGGAATCCCGTCGATCCCCTGCACCGGTTGCAGCTACTGCACGGAGGGATGTCCGCAGAAGATCGCAATCCCGGATATCTTTGCGGCCCGCAATACCCAGCTGATCTTCGGTGCGGCGGAGAAGGGTGAGAAAGACTACGAGCGGGCGGTCCAGGAGGGAGGCGCCGCCTCTGACTGCATCCAGTGCGGTCAGTGTGAGAGCGTCTGTCCGCAGCATCTTAACGTGACGGAATACCTGAAAGAGTGCGCCCGGGTCTTCGGAAGATAAACGCGCAGAAATGGGGATAATATGCAACACAGTGATCTTCCGGTTGCGCTTTCGATACTGCAGCCGATTGACACCGTCGCCGGATTCGATGTCCGGCCTGGTTTCTATGAGATGAACGGCGCGTTTGCCATGCAGAAGGCCGTGAATTTTACCATTCACTCCCGCGGGGCTTATTCCTGCGAGCTTCTGCTGTTTCACCGGGAGGAGGAAAAGCCCTACGCGGTGATTCCGTTCCCGGAGAACTACCGGATCGGTGACGTCTGGTCGATGATTGTCTTCGATCTGGACATCCAGGAATTCGAGTACGCCTACCGCCTTGACGGGCCGAACAATCCGGCGCGCGGCATGCTGTTTGACCGCAAGAGGGTCCTCCTGGACATCTACGCCCGCGCCGTCACCGGTCAGAGCGTCTGGGGAAAACGGAGCAGGCATTTTTATAAAGCTCGTGTCGTGCAGAACAACTTCGACTGGGGTACGGAGCCGAGACCGAAGCATGCGATGGAGGATCTCGTGATCTATGAGCTTCATGTGCGCGGCTTTACGAAGCATCCCTCTTCGGGTGTCGGCGCGCCTGGCACGTTCCGCGGCGTCATGGAGAAGATTCCGTATCTGAAGGAACTTGGCGTCAATGCCGTCGAGCTGATGCCGGTCTTCGAATTCGATGAGATGCAGGCCGCCCGCGATGTCAATGGCAAGACACTGATTGACTACTGGGGGTATAATCCGGTCTGTCTGTTCGCGCCCAACACGAGCTACGCATGGGAGAAGGAATTCAACCACGAGGGAACGGAACTCAAGGAGCTCATCCGCGAGCTCAACCGGAACGGCATCGAGTGTTTCCTCGATGTGGTCTTCAATCACACGGCAGAGGGAGACGAGACCGGACCGATCTTCTCGTTCAAGGGATTTGATAACAACATCTATTACATG
>CADBOY010000110.1 GCA_902796405.1 uncultured Lachnospiraceae bacterium
ACAGCCATAAAGTTTCCGCGCAGCCGGGGAGTTAGCGGTGCCCTGTACCTGCAATCCGCTATAGCAGGGGTGATATTCTGCCGAGGATTCTCATTGTGGGGCTGCCCTTTGCATGCGACGTTGATGTTCTGGTCCTGCGCAACGGGAATTTGTGAACCGTGTCAGGTCAGGAATGAAGCAGCACTAAGCAAAATCTCCCGTGTGCCGCAGGAGCGCCGGAGCTGAGTTTACTGCAAAGGTACCGCCCATGGTGACAGTTCGACGCAGAATGCGCGGATTTTTTGCATACTGTTTTGCATGCAGATTGCCTGCCTCCGCTGTCCCAGGTCCCGGCCGGGCAGGTTTTTCATTAATAATCCGGAGATTTCATCGGAGCAGATCATGACTTATACAGCACTTTACCGGAAATGGCGCCCTTCCGTTTTCAGCGATGTGAAGGGGCAGGATGCCGCGGTCACAACATTGAAGAACCAGGTGATGACCGGTCGGATCGGCCACGCCTATCTCTTCAGCGGGACCCGGGGCACGGGCAAGACGACCATGGCGAAGATCTTCGCCCGGGCGGTGAACTGCGAGCACCCGAAGGACGGCGAGCCATGCGGGGAATGCGCCTCCTGCCGCGCCATCGCAGCCGGCGCATCCATGAATGTGAGCGAGATCGACGCGGCGTCGAACAACGGTGTTGACAGCATCCGTGAGATCCGCGAAGAGGTGCAGTACCCGCCAGCGGACGGAAAATACCGCGTCTACATCATCGACGAGGCGCATATGCTGACCGGCGGTGCGGCGAATGCGCTGCTCAAGACGCTGGAGGAACCGCCGTCCTACGTCATCTTCATCCTTGCCACCACCGATCCGAACAAGCTCCCCGTCACCGTCCGCTCCCGCTGCCAGCGGTTCGATTTTCACCGCATGACCGTAGACGTGCTGATGGAGCGCGTCCGCGAAGTGGCGGACGGAGAACACATCAGCATCGAAGACCGCGCGGTGCGCTACATTGCGAGGAAGGCCGACGGCGCCATGCGCGACGCCCTGAGCCTGCTCGATCAGTGCGTCGCCTTCCACTACGGAGAACCCCTGACCTACGATATGGTGCTCTCCGTCCTCGGCACCGTCGACAACGAAGTATTCAGCCATTTCACCGAAGCGCTGATGGCAGGGAATGCCGCTGACTGTCTCCGGCAGATCGACGATCTCGTCATGGACGGCCGCGAACTCAGCCAGTTCGTGCAGGACCTGATCTGGTATCTGCGCGGGCTCATGCTGCTCTCCGCGTCCAACGCCACGGCGGACATCCTCGATGTCACCGACGAAGAGCGGGCCCGCATGGCGGAAGAGGCCAATGCGGCAGGAACGGACACCTGGATGCACCTCATCCGCATCTTCTCCGCCCTGTACAATCAGATGCGCGGCGCCGTGAACAAGCGCGTTTTGCTCGAGATTGCGGTGATCCGCTCGTGCGAGCCGCAGATGGAGGAGAACCTGGATTCCGTTCTGGACCGGCTCGACCGCGTGGAGAAGAAAGTGACGGAACTTGCGAAGCGCCCGGCGGCAGCACCCGCCCCGGCATCCGCTTCACCCTCCGCCGGCGAGTCCCCCGTGAAGGAAGGCACGGCCGGAGACGCCGCTCCGAAGATCGTTCGGCTGCCGAAGGCGGAATACGATGATCTGATGCAGGCCCGTGACCTCTGGCCGGAGGTCATCTCGCAGATCCGGCAGGACGATTATCTGGCCGCCAAAACCCTGAAGGGCACCGTCCTTGAGCCGCATCAGGCGGGGATATTAAATGTTGTCTTTTACGATTCGAATAATTATAATATATGTACTAGCATGGGAATTCTTGAGAAAAACGTGGTTCCCGTGCTGGAAAACCGGCTGGAGAAGACGCTTTCCCTGAAGGCCGTGCTCCTGGCGGAGCCGGCGCCGCCGACCGAATATCAGGCGGTTACCGATGAAGATCTCGCCGCCATTCACGGAGAGATCGAGATTGAAGAGGATGAATAGGCGGATGCGCCTTTCTGCCGATATGGATCCGGTATAAGTAAGATGCGGAATACCCGTTCCGCCGCAGCAAGAATCCGCGGCAGCAGCCAGCACAAAACAGAGCGTATTACGGGCGGTCATGCCTGTTATCATGAAGCACAGTACGGGCTGTCATGTCCGTTATCATGGAGGAGATATCAATGTCAAGAAGAGGCGGGAGCAATTTCATGCCCGGCGGCGCGAACATGAACAACCTGATGCGTCAGGCCCAGAAGATGCAGCGTCAGATGGAAGAAACCACCAAAGCGCTCGAGGAGAAGACCTACACCGCATCCGCGGGCGGCGGCGCAGTAGAAGTCACCGTCTCCGGCAAGCGGGAGCTGGTCAGCGTGAAGATCGATCCGGATACGCTGGACCCGGATGATGTGGAGATGCTGCAGGACATGATCGTCGCAGCAGCCAACGAAGCTCTCCGCGACATGGCGAAGGATTCCGAACAGGCAATGTCCAGGATCACGGGCGGAATGGGTTCCGGACTTGGCGGATCCGGCCTCGGAGGATTCGGCCTGTAAGATGGATTATTACAGCGAAAAGCTGCAGACGCTGATCCAGGAACTTTCCCGGCTTCCCGGCATCGGCAGCAAGACAGCACAGCGGCTCGCCTTTCATATCGTGAGCGAACCCGCAGAAAGCGCCGAACGCCTGGCATCCGCCATTGCCGACGCGCGTCACTCCGTTCGCTACTGCAAGCGGTGCTGCACGCTGACGGATCAGGATCTGTGTCCGATCTGCAGCAGTCCGAGCCGGGATCAGTCCACCATCATGGTGGTCGAGCATCCGCAGGATCTGGCCGCTTATGAGAAGACCGGGAAATACAACGGACTGTATCATGTGCTGCACGGTGCGATTTCCCCTGAGATGGGCATCGGGCCGGGCGACATCCGCCTGGCGGAGCTGATGAAGCGGCTCCAGACGGAAGAAGCGGTCAAGGAAGTCATCATTGCGACCAATTCCAGTCTTGAGGGCGAGACGACCGCCATGTATATCAGCAAACTGATCAAGCCGGCCGGAATCAAGGTCAGCCGCATCGCGAGCGGCGTTCCGGTGGGCGGTGATCTCGAATATATCGACGAGGTCACTCTGCTTCGTGCTCTTGAAGGGCGCGTCGAGCTGTAATCAGCACGAGCACCTGAACCATATGGCGCGGGATCACACATCCCGTTTTCGGGGAGGATATGGCATTGGACAAGTACACGTACAATCTGAAAGTCGAGAAGATTCAGTCTCTCGTCCGGCAGGGCGATTACGAATCCGCCGCTCGGATTGCTGACACGATGGATTTCGGACAGGAACACAATGTCCGCTTCCTCGAGACCGTTGCCGATGCCTATGAACATACGCAGCAGTACACCGCCGCGATCGATATCCTCCTGCGCGCCTATCAGAATGCCGCCATCGGCAAGCGCATCATGTACCGGCTCTGCGAACTGGCAATCCAGGCCGGGCAGATCGCCGATGCGGAAACCTTCTATAAGAAATACCTGGAGGAAGCGCCGGATGAGAACAACCGGTACATTCTCCGCTATGAGA
>CADBOY010000111.1 GCA_902796405.1 uncultured Lachnospiraceae bacterium
AATCCGCATGAGAAGGCGATGCAGCGCGCTCTGATTCAGTACCGGGACCCGAAGCTGTGGCCGCTGGTCCGGGAGGCGCTGGTGAAAGCAGGGCGCGAGGATCTGATCGGTTTCGGCAGGGAGTGCCTGATTGCGCCGCGGCCGATTGCCGGAAAGCATGGATCAGAGGAGAAAAAGGAAAATGAGTCCCGGCTGAAGAAAAATGGCGAGAAAGTGCATGGCTCTGAGAAAGCAGGGGAGAACGCTTACCGGCCGAAGAAAAACGGCGCAAAAGCGCATGGCCCGAAATCGCGGGGCGCCGGGAATATGCATGCATGTGCCTCACGGCCAGGACGGGTGAATTCCGCAAGGGGCAGCTCCGATGGAGGGAGAAGGGCGGCGGAATCCCGTACGGGACATCGATCCGAAAAGCGGACGATCCGCAAGGTTCATCCGAAGAAAAGATAACAGAATTTCAGCGATCGGCTGCGGCCGCCGGTGAAGGCACCGCAGGATCAGAAAGGCGGACAAGATGGATCAGTCATTTCATATGGAAAACCGCAGAGCTCTCTACGAGAAGCTTCCGGCAGGATCTCTGCTCGTACTCTATTCGGGACATGCTCCCCGCAAGACCGCGGATGAGCTTTATCCGTACTTCGCGGACCGCACATTTGTCTATCTGACAGGCATTGAGCAGCATGATTCCGCGCTTCTCGTCACGATCGGGGAGAAGGGAGAAGCTTCGGAGACGTTGTATCTCCTTCCGCCGGATGCGATGGCAGAGCGATGGACCGGAGTCCGGATCAAACCCGCGGAGGCGGAGGAAAAATCCGGTGTTCACGAATTCCGGAACATCGAGCAGCTGCAGGGGGATCTGCGCCGGCTGGCCTTATCCGGAGATTATGCAAATCTCTGCCTCGATGTGGATCAGCTGACGCCGGAAGAGCCGCTGCGCGAGGCGATGGTGCTCGCACAGCAGGCAAAGGTGGAATTCCCCTTCCTGCGGATTGTGAATGTTCACCCGGAGGTGAAGAAGCTGCGCGCGATCAAGAAGCCCTGCGAGATCGACGCCATGAAGAAGGCGCAGCTGATCACGCGCGACGGCATTCTCGCCATGATGCATGCATCGAAGCCGGGGATGTATGAGTACCAGTACAAGGCCGAGTTCGATTACGCGCTGGCACAGCATGGCGTGCTGAGCCCCGCATTTCCGTCCATCATCTCCGCCGGGCAGAACAACTTCTGCATTCACTATTATTCTTACCGCGGCCAGGCGAAGGACGGCGATATGATTCTGAATGACGTCGGCGCCTGCTGGGACAATGAGTGCAATGATGTGTCCCGCGGCTGGCCGTGCAACGGCAGGTTCTCGGACCGTCAGCGCGCACTGTATGAATGCGCTTATCAGACGTCCAATCATATGTTTGAAATCTTAAAGCCCGGCATTCCGATGCAGGATGCAGACCGGCTGGCTCACGAATACTGCGGCGGACTGCTCCGGGATCTCGGCGTGCTCAAGAGCACGGAGCCGGTCAGCAAGCTGATGTGGCACGGCGGAGCGCATCATGTTGGCTATGATGTGCACGATGTGGTCGATGCGCGCGGCGTTATGCGCCCCGGATATGTATTCTGCGTCGACATCGGCATTTACTGTGAGGAGTGGGGCATTGGCTTCCGTCTGGAGGACAACTGCCTGATCACGGAGAACGGCTGCGAAAATCTCTCCGCGGTAACGCCTCGTTCCATCGAGGACATCGAAGCCGCGATGGGCAGAAGATAAGCATATGGCGAATTCAATTATCCAGTGGTTTATGAACGCCATGAAGGGAATGCCGCGGGAACTGATCGTGTTCGTGGTCTCCATGATCCCGATTGTGGAACTTCGGGGCGGCATTATCTGCGCATCTCTCCTTCACCTGAATATGTTCCAGGGCATCGTGTTCTGCCTGCTTGGCAACATGATTCCGGTTCCGCTGATCCTGCTGTTCATCACGCCGCTCTTCGGCTGGATGAAGAAGCGGAAGAGGCTCCGCCCGATGGTTGAGAAACTGGAACGGCGGTCGATGGGCAAGAGCGAGCAGGTGCAGCGCTACGAATTCTGGGGACTGATGCTCTTTGTCGGTGTCCCGCTCCCCGGAACCGGCGCCTGGACCGGATCGCTGATCGCTGCGCTTCTCGGCGTGAAGTTCCGGAAAGCCCTGCCGGCGATCTGTCTCGGGCTGCTCATGGCCACAGCGATCATGTGCCTGATCTCGTATCTGATCCCCTCGCTGATCGCAGGAGCCTGATATGAGCAAGAAGGAATTCAAGCCGGGGAATATGCTCTATCCACTTCCCGTGGTCATGGTTTCCTGTCAGAGGCCCGGCGAGCGTCCGGATATCGTCACTGCAGCATGGTGCGGCACGGTCTGCACGGATCCGCCGATGGTTTCGGTCTCGCTGAAGCCCAGCCGGTATTCCTGGGGCATCGTGCATGAGACGGGAGAGTTTGTGATCAATCTCACGACGGCGAAACTGACGCAGGCCGCGGATTTCTGCGGAGTCCGCTCCGGAAGGGATACGGATAAGTTCGCGTCGGTGCACCTGACCGCACAGCCTTCGCGTCGGATCACGGCTCCGGGAATTGCTGAGAGCCCGGTGAATATCGAATGCCGCGTCCGGCAGGAGATTCCGCTGGGAAGCCACACGATGTTTCTGGCGGAAGTCGTCGGAGTGACCGTGGATGAGGCGCTTCTTGCTCCAAACGGGGCGCTTCGTCTTGAACGGGCGGATCTGACGGTCTACTCGCACGGGACATACTGTCATCTGGGGGAAGCGATCGGTACTTTCGGCTTCTCCGTGAAACGCAAGAGGAAAGAATCTGCACCCGCAGACGGGCGCAGAATTCCCGGGAAAAACACCGGGCATAAGGATGCGGCAGCGAAAGAGACAGAGCATCGTCCGTCACGCCGCAGAAAAAAGCAACCAGGAGGTCATCATGGCTGAGAGCAATTATGTGAAGAAAAAGCAGAAGAGGCGGAGAAGAAGAAAGAAGATCCGCATCCTCGTTATCATCCTGATCCTGGCAGCGGCGCTTTTCGGTGCGGAATACGCCACGGGCGGCTCGCTGACCAGTACGGTGAAGAACCTGTTCGGAGGATTTCATCCGGGCGATGTCGTCAGTACCCTGCGGGGAGAGCATCAGGAGACGACAGCGGCGGAGACCGCGGGCCAGACGGTGACTGCGCAGACGCAGACGACGCAGGCGGAGACCACGACGCAGGCGGAGACGGCCAATCCCAATGCGGCACTTGTCGCAGAGGCAGATCAGATTCTGAATCAGCTGACAACGGAGCAGAAGGTCGATCAGCTCTTCATCATCACACCAGACGCACTGACCGGCGTGACCAACGCCACTCAGGCCGGGGATTCCACGAAGCAGTCCATCAGCAGTCATCCGGTTGGCGGTCTCCTCTATCAGGAGGGCAACATCCAGTCGGAAGAGCAGATCAGGAGCATGACCTCGAATACCCAGAAATACTTCGAGGATGCAATCGGTGCGGATGCGTTCCTGTGCATCAATGAAGAGGGCGGAATGGCGTCTGTCATCAACGGCTCGGGAAAGATCTCGGTCGACAGCGTACCGGATATGTCCACAGTGACCACCCGGAAGGAAGCCCGCCAGTACGGAAAGACAATCGGCAAGTATCTGAAGAATCTCGGATTCAATGTGGATTTCGCGCCGATGGCCGATGTCCTTATCAATGAGAGCAATTCAACGCTCGCACGCCGGTCCTTCGGAAGCGATCCGGCAGTGACGGCAAAGCTTTCGGTTGCCATGGAGAATGGCCTGCAGTCTGCCGGAGTTCTCACCGGAGCCAAGTATTTCCCCGGATACGGCGCGACAGATTCCAACGGCAGCGCCGGTTCTGTGTCCTCGGACCGCACGGAGGAGGAGCTTCGGTCGGCAGAGCTGGTACCTTACCAGCGTCTGATCAACGCTGGGAAGATCTCCATGATGATGGTCGGACATACTGAGCTTCGTGAGATCACGGGAGACGATTCGCCGGCCTGCCTGTCGGAGGATATCGTTACAAAGCTGCTCCGGGAGGATCTCGGATTCGGCGGCATTGTGGTGACCGATTCGCTGTCCAAGGCAGCCATCGCCAACCGGTATTCGTCCGGTGAGGCAGCTGTGATGGCGATTCAGGCAGGATGCGATATGATCCAGACACCGGTCAGCTTCGACGAAGCGTATCAGGCCGTGCTGAAGGCGGTAAATGACGGAGAGATCACGGAGGAGCGCCTGAACCAGTCGGTGGAGAGAATTCTCGTCGCAAAGCTGGCGCTGAAGAATGGAACCATCTCGTCCGGAGCTGTGGTTTCCTCATCGGATTCTTCCGCGGCGGATGCACCTGCGGCGACCTCTGCTGATACGGCGCTGGAAGAGACCGCAGCAGATTCCGCGGTGAGCAGTTCCGCAGATTCGCTGGCGTCAGGAACGGAGAGCCTCTCTTCGGGAGATTCCCTTTCTGAAGGAGACGCTTCTTCCAGTGAGGCTTCGGTGACGGAGTAACCTTTCTCAGCGGAATCAGGCAGAGCTGCTGCACAGCCGGGCATTTTCGGCTTCATGGGTGCGCGAAGTGTGCCAGTGAATCCAGATGACGGCTGCAGGCTGGCGAAGCGGTGAGGCGGTCCGGTTCCTTACATGGTGGGCATGCTCAGCGTGCCCCAGATGAACTGAGGCTGCCGTACGATAAGAAAAGAATGGGGGCAGAGGGCCTGTTTCGTGCCGGAATCGGCCGGGACAGGAGTCTGCCTCTTTGTCCTTTTTGCGGCAGAAAATTCTGGCATCGGGAGGCAAAGATTTGACGAAAGACGACAGATACGACAGAGAGACTCGCCGGCGTTCCCGGAGAGCGCCGGAAGGAGAGCGGAGCGGGCGCGGGTACACCCGGAGAAAATCAGAGGAAGAGCGAAGCGGGCGCGGGTACACCCGGAGGGAGCCGGAAGAGGAACGCTGGGAGCGCTGGTATTCCCGGAGAGAATCGGAGACAGACCGGTGGGAGCGCCGGCAGAGCCAGATGAAGCGGCGCGCCGCGGTTACGGTTCTGCTTCTTGTGGTGGTTCTGCTGGGCGGCGGCTGGTTCTATTCGCGCCTGTCCGGAGGAGGAATACCGGCCCCCGCTGCCAGTACCAGCGAGGCGGCCTCGGTCAGCACGGAAGCAGCGGCGGAGACAACCGCAGCACCGACGACGGCGGTCAGTACAACTGCCGCAGCCACCTCTGCGGCCGGAGAAGAGTCCACCGGAGAGGATTCCTGGTGCCTGATCCTCGTGAACAAGGATCACCCCGTCCCGGACGACTACACCGTGCCGGAGCTCACGCAGCTGAAGAATGACAACAGCGTGGACAGCCG
>CADBOY010000112.1 GCA_902796405.1 uncultured Lachnospiraceae bacterium
CCGGTTCGCTATGGGTTTGGCTATGGGCTCTCCTATACGTCATTTGCCGTATCTCTGCACAAAATCGGGGTTGGTCCGTCTTCCGTTTCTGTTTCCGTCCGCGTGAGGAATACCGGACTGATTCCCGGCCGGGATGTGGTTCAGCTGTATGCTTCCTGTGCCGGTGAATCCCGGGAGTACCGGCGCCTGATTGGCTTTCAGAAGACGGACGTCATTGCCCCTGGGAAGACAGAGGAGATTTCCCTGGAACTTCCCCTTGAGCGCCTGGAGCGCTTCAAGGAATCAGAGGCATCCTGGGTGATTGACGCCGGTGACATACTCCTCTTTGCCGGCGACAGCCTGGACAGCAGCAAGGTGCAGGCGCTGATTCATGTTCCTGTGCGGCTGGTTCTGGAGAAAGGGAAGTCTCTCTTTGTCGTTGACAAAGAGAAAAGGGAGCTGACAGGTCCGCAGGACAGGACTGCTGCCCGCCGAAACGAAGCGGCAGCGAGCTTCCGCGATTCCCTCTATGCCGGGAACGTGGTGGAACTTCCCGCGCATTACATTACCCGGAATGTGATCTATGATTCGGGCTATGATGCGCTTCCGGAAGAGATCCGGATGCAGGCCACATCCTTATCGGATGAGCAGCTTGTGCATCTGGCAGCCGGGGCTCCTCAGAACGAGGACTTCCTGCTGCCTGACTCTTCGTGCGAGATACCGGGGGCAGCGGGAAAAACCAGCAGCTGCGCAGTGGCAGAGGGAATCGAGCCCCTGGTGCTTGCAGATGGCCCTGCCGGGCTTCGTCTGAGCAAGCAGTATCAGGTAGTCGATGGACATGCCGTTCCTACCGCGATGTCCGAGAATATGGACGATGGTGCGCTGGACCGGAATGAGAAACCGAAGAGTGCCGTCTATCGGTACCAGTTCTGTACGGCATTTCCAATCGGCACCCAACTGGCAGAGACCTGGAATCCCACCCTTGTGGAGGAAGTGGGACGTTCCGTCGCCGAGGAGATGGAGCTGTTTCATGTTCAGCTATGGCTGGCACCGGGCATGAATATTCATCGGAATCCACTGTGCGGCAGGAATTTTGAGTATTATTCGGAAGATCCTCTGGTTGCCGGCAAGATGGCGGCAGCGGTCACTCGAGGCGTGCAGTCGAAGCCGGACTGCGGGACAACCATCAAGCACTTTGCCTGCAACAATCAGGAGAACAACCGCTTTCATTACAATGCGCAGGTGTCAGAATGTGCGCTGCGTGAGATCTACCTGAAGGGATTCGAGATTGCCGTTAAGGAAAGTCAGCCGGCCTCCATCATGACTAGCTACAACAAGATCAATGGGGAGCACACGGCGGTCAGCTTTGATCTGTGCACGAGCGTGCTGCGCTGTGAATGGGGATTCGAAGGTGCGGTCATGACCGACTGGACATCGACCTGGAACGATCTGGAGTGTACGGCGGATGCGGCGATCCGGGCGGGCAATGACCTCATGATGCCGGGATCCGCACAGGATCTGGATGCGATGGCCGGGGCTCTGGCGGATGGGAGGCTCAGCCGGAAGGATCTGGAGCGCAGCGTGGGGCATCTGATTCGCGTGATTCACCGTCTGAAAGCATAAGAGGTTCGTTGGCATTTATCAAAATACATAGCGACACAAGCGGTCAGTGCGAAGCCGGGAAAGAAACCTGTGCCGGATCGCGGATTGCAGAGTACCTGCAGCGGACTGCTTCATCATTCTTTCTGCTGAAGAAAGGGAAACAGAGGAAAACATGGCAACCGTAGAACTGAAACACATCGTCAAGATCTATCCGAATACCGAGGGATCCAGGAAAAAAAAGCACCTCAAAGGAGAGCCGGAGAAAAAGTCGAATCTGAAGGTAACGGAAGAAGGCGTTCTGGCCGTTGACGATTTCAATCTGAGCATCAAGGATCAGGAGTTCATCGTTCTGGTTGGACCGTCTGGCTGCGGCAAATCCACAACGCTGCGCATGGTAGCCGGACTGGAAGAGATCTCGAAGGGTGAGCTCTATATTGACGGGAAACTGGTCAATCATGTTGCGGCAAGAGACCGTGACATTGCGATGGTGTTCCAGAGCTATGCTCTGTATCCGCATATGACAGTGCGAGAGAATATGGAGTATCCGCTGAAGATCCACAAGATGCCGAGGGAAGAGATCGACCGGCGCGTCAATGACGCGGCGGAGATATTAGGAATCACGCGTTATCTGGACCGGAAACCGAAGGCTCTTTCGGGCGGACAGCGGCAGCGTGTTGCGATCGGCCGTGCAATTGTCCGGAATCCCAAGGTACTGCTGATGGATGAGCCTCTCTCCAACCTGGATGCCAAACTCAGAAATCAGATGCGTGCTGAGATCATCAAGCTGCGCCAGAAGATCAAGACGACATTCATCTATGTGACGCATGATCAGACGGAAGCAATGACGCTAGGAGACCGGATTGTGATTATGAAGGATGGCGTTATTCAGCAGATCGGAACGCCGCAGGATGTGTATGACCATCCGGTGAATCTGTTTGTAGCAGGCTTCATCGGAGTTCCGCAGATGAACTTCTATGATGGAGAGCTGATCCGGAAGGCAGACGGAACCTATGCGGTCAAAGTAGGGGATGCGGTCATTGACCTGAGCGAGGAGAAGAATGCCCATCTCAAGGCGCACGATGTGCAGGGACAGGATGTCACGGTCGGGGTTCGTCCGGAACATATCACTCTGGATCATAGTGAAGGAAAGATGGTAAAGGGCACGATCGATGTTGCGGAGCTGATGGGGGCGTCAGAACATCTGCATATCAATGCGATGGGAAAGGATGGCATTATCATTGTGCCGACACTGAATCTGAAGGCAAGTAATTTCCAGATCGGAGATCCGATTGAGTTTACTTTCCCGGGATCCATGGTCCATGTGTTTGACAAGAGGACGGGGCTGAATCTGGAAGATGGTCCAGCATCGAACTGAATTTCCCGGATCTGCACAAAGCGGATTGGCAGTCAGGCAGCAGATATTTCTCTGCTGTCAGATTTCAGTGCGCCCGGCGGGCGCACGTTCTATAGGGTGAAAGTCCCGACCCCGCCGGGCAGTGGGAAGGGGATAGCTGAACAGCAAGG
>CADBOY010000113.1 GCA_902796405.1 uncultured Lachnospiraceae bacterium
GAGCCTTCCGGTACATGAGGGCACCGCGGAGACATCGGACTATTCCGAGGAAACCGATGCGGACCAGGAGACGAGCACAGAGAAGACCAAAGCCAGCAGCACGAACGGAACAACCAGCAGGAAGGACAACAGCACTGGTCTGGCCGACGGGGAATATTCGCCGGACAGCTTTAACTGGTCCGGCGGCAGCGGCCGAGTGTCCATCGGCTGCGACAAGGTGATCGTGAAAAATGGGAAGACATATGCCCGGATTACCTTCAGCAGCACCTATTATCAGTATGTGAAGTCGAACGGCGAGAAGATTACGGATCACACGACGTCGGGCAGATCCAGCGCTTTTGTGATTCCGGTGAAGCTCAATCAGAACAATACGATCTATGCGCTGACCACCAGAATGTCTTCGGCTCATGAGATTCAGTACACCATCTATGTCGGGCTTGCGGCAGCCAATGCGTCAGTCGCTGAGTCCGGGACTGCGGACGGCGAGAGCGCTGCCGCTACGAAGGGCAATGTGACGGATCAGTATGAGCAGCTGGATGCGGAAGCTCCGGAAATCACCGGGCTGAATTATGCAGGGGAAACCAAGGTGACGTTCACGGATAAGCTCCGGATTTACCGCTACGAAGGCGGTTATACACTCATAGAGGTGGATGTCCGGAAAGGAACTCCCCTGGAATCGGCAGCGTCTGGCGAGACGCAGCGAGCGGATTCAGCCGCCGCAGAGACGACGGCAGCGAATGCTTCCACGGAGACAACTGTCATGGAGACAACGGCAGCGGCGGCCTCGGAGGAAGAGCAGACCTCCGAGGGTGAGTCGACCAGCCAGCAGCGTCAGGACCTCTATAAAAACACGGTAATCAAATACCTGGTAGTGCCAGAGAATACGGAGATTCCGGCCGGTATGGACCGGCAGCTCATCATCGTGCAGCAGCCGGCAGACAGCATTGCGGTAACCTCAGCCTCTGCCCTCGCGATGCTGGATACGCTCGGCCTGACAGATTCCATCAGCGGAGTCGGCCTGGCGGAAGAGGAGATCACGTCAGATGATGTGAAGGCGAAGATGCAGGGATCGGATCCGGCCATCCGCAATGTCGGGACATATGACAAACCGGATTATCGGACATTTATCCTGGACAAGACGAATCTCCTGCTGGAATCTTCCGCGATTCTTCCTCAGTCGGCGGACGATACCGCATTCTATGAACTCGGCAGCCGCTGCGTGCAGATGAACGTTCCGATGGTGGCGTTCCGCGCGGAGGACGAAGCAAATGACCTCGCGAAGGCGGAGTGGCTGAAGGTGCTTGGTGCGCTGACCGGTCACGAGCAGGAAGCAGAGAAGGCTTATGAAAAAACGGTGGGTTCTGCGTCAGAGGCGGATAAGCAGGCAGCCTGTAAGGCGATAGGAACCGAGTACCAGTCAGGAATGGAGACCGCGGAAAGCAGCATTTCCGAATCTTGAAACAGGGCCGGAGAAACAGGGAGAGAACATAATGAACAGGAAAACATACAAAGCCGGAATCTGTCTGGGAGCTGCTGCTCTGGCGGCGGTTATGACATTCGAGAGCGGGACGGCATGGGCGACTGCGACAGCAGAGTCGTCCGCGGCGGCATCCTCTGCGGCGCAGGTGACCCAGGCGTCAGCCGCAGGCAGCGAACCGGCTTCCACAGCGGCAGCTGTGGAGGGGAGCGAGGAAGCGGCGGAGACATCGGCACAGGAGATCACCCCGCCGAAGATCGCCGGTCTTACCTATGACCACGCGATGGAGCTGGATTCCGCCAATCAGTTCGATATTTTTTACTACAACGATGGCTACAAGCTGATCGATATTCCGGTCAGCGGAGAATATCTCATCGTCCCGGACGGAAAGCAGGCTCCGGACGGTCTGTCTGAGGACATTACGGTCATCCAGCAGCCGCTGGACCAGATTTACCTGGCGGCGACCAATGCAATGTCATTCTATGACAAACTGGGCTGCCTCGATTCGGTCACGATGACGGGGACCGATGAGAGCGGATGGTCCATCGATGCTCCGGTAAAGGCACTCGAGAGCGGCTCCATGAAATTCGCCGGTAAGTACAGCGAGCCGGATTATGAGATGATCGTGGGCAATGGCTGTGACCTGGCGATTGAATCCACGATGATCCTTCATGCACCGGAGGTGCAGGAGATGCTGGAAAGTCTAGGCGTTCCGGTGCTGATTGACCGCTGCAGCTACGAGACCACCGTGCTCGGGCGCATTGAGTGGGTGAAGCTGTACGGAGCGCTCATGAACAAAGAGGACGAAGCGGAGAAGATCTATGATGATCAGAAGAGCGTGGTAAATTCCATGCAGGATTTTCAGAACACCGGCAAGACGGTGGCCTTCTTCTCGATCAATTCGGATCGAAGCGTTGTCGTGAGAAAATCCGATGACATCATCCCGAATATGATCTCACTCGCCGGCGGAGCCTATATCTTCAAGGACCTAAAGAATCCGGGAAGCAACAGTGCATCCGTGAATCTGAGCATGGAAGAGTTCTACAAGACAGCAATCAACGCGGACTATATTGTCTATAACGGAACCATCGAGACGCCGCTCAGCTCCGTTCAGGACCTGATCAGCAAGGATAACCTGTTCGCCGATTTCAAGGCTGTGAAAGAGGGAAATGTATGGCAGGTTGACAAGAAGTGGTATCAGTCCACGGCAGAAGTCGGCTATCTGGTCACGGATTTCAACACCATGCTCACAGGAGGCGACGCGTCCACCTGTCATTTCCTGCAGAAGGTAGAATCCTGACTGTGAATCGGTGCGCGGGAAGACGGAAAAGCCAGGCCGCGCAGCCTGTGATGTTTCCTGAGCCCGTGATGTCACGTTGATTTTGCAGCAGAATGAAGAAGAAGCAAATCTCTGAGAATGAGGAACAATACAATATGCCGAAAAAAGATGCTGCAGCTGCCGTGGAGGGCAGCTACAGGGCAGAGAATTTTAAGAGAAGAAGCCGGTATGTACTGGTATTCGCTATACTGATCTTTGCCTTTATCACCATTGTTGTGCTGAATATCAATACCGGAAGCGTCCATATCTCGGTTGCCGACGTATTCCGCATTCTGCTGATGAAAGCGGGAGATCCGGACAACGTCAGCATCGTGTGGGGCATCCGCCTGCCGCGAATCTGGATGGCAGCCATCCTCGGCGGCGCGCTGGCTCTGTCGGGCTTCCTGCTCCAGACCTTCTTCGAGAACCCGATCGCCGGCCCATTTGTCCTCGGTATTTCCTCCGGTGCGAAGATGTTTGTCGCTATCCTGATGATCTTCTTCATCGCGCGGTTTGGCTTTATGTCATCGTGGGTGATGATCATCGCCGCATTCGGCGGCTCCTTGGTGGCGACCGCTTTTATCCTGATGGTATCCCGGAGTGTGAAGAACATGTCCGCTCTTCTTGTCGCTGGCGTTATGATCGGATACATCTGCAATGCCATCACCGATTTCATCGTGACATTTGCCGATGACTCCGACATCGTCAACCTGCACAACTGGTCGCAGGGAAGCTTCAATGGTATGAAATGGGGCAATGTCTGGATGGCGCTGGTGGTCATCGGCGTAACGACGTTCCTGACCTTCATGCTTTCCAAGCCGATCAGCGCCTTTCAGCTGGGAGAGGCCTATGCGCAGAGCATGGGCGTGAATGTGAAGCGGTTCCGCATTCTGCTCATCCTGTTCTCCAGTATCCTGTCCGCCACGGTCACGGCATTTGCCGGACCGATCTCCTTCGTCGGCATCGCGGTGCCATTCCTGATCAAGCAGGCTCTTGGAACGGCCCGGCCGCTGGTTGTCATACCGGCAACCTTCCTCGGCGGTTCGGTATTCGTGATGGTCTGCGATCTGATCGCCCGCATGGCGCTCGCACCGACAGAACTGAAGATCAGCACGGTGACGTCGATATTCGGCGCGCCCATCGTCATCTTTATGCTGATCCGGCGTGAGAAGGCAAAGCGGTAAGGAGGCCGGGCATGGAATACTATCTGAAGCTGGACCAGCTCTCTGTCGGCTACAACGGAAAAACACTGATTCACGATATCAATATCGGAATTCATAAAGGAGAGATTGTCACCCTGATCGGGCCGAACGGTGCCGGCAAGTCAACGATCTTGAAAAGCATCACCAGGCAGCTGGCTCTCATCGCGGGAACGGTGGAATTCAATGGAAAGGAAATCCACTCCTATTCCTACAAGGATCTGTCCTCCTGGATGGCCGTCGTCCTGACGGAGCGGATGCACCCGGAGCTGATGACCTGCCACGATGTTGTGGCGACCGGACGCTATCCCTACACCGGGCGGCTCGGCATCCTGTCGGCGGAAGACGAGGAGATTGTCGACGAGTCCATGCGTGCCGTCAATGCAGAGGACCTGGGAAGCCGTGATTTCAACGCTATCAGCGACGGACAGAAACAGCGCGTTCTTCTCGCCCGCGCCATCTGTCAGCAGCCGGAGATCATCATCCTCGATGAGCCGACCTCCTTCCTGGACGTCCGGCACAAGCTGGAGCTTCTCTCGATCCTTCGGGGAATGGCCAAGAGCAAGGGAATTACGGTGGTGATGTCCCTGCATGAGATTGATCTCGCCATGAAAATATCGGACCGCATCATCTGCGTCAAAGGAGACCATATCTTCCGGTATGGAAAGCCGGAGGAGATCTTTGAAGAGTCGGTGATCCGCGATCTCTATGGAATCGACAACGGATTCTTCGATCCGCTGTTCGGCAGCATTGAGCTTCCGAAGCCGAAGGGTGAGCCGAAAACGCTCGTGCTCTCCAACTGCGGCCGCGGAATTCCGGTTTACCGGATGCTGCAGAAGCAGGACACACCATTTATCGCTGGAATCCTGTATACGAATGACACGGATTACCAGCTGGCCAGACTCCTGGCGGCATCTGTGATTGCCGAAAAACCATTCGAGCCGATCAGCGACGCCGCTATTCAGGCCGCTCTGGAGGCCATTTACCGCTGCGATCGCGTGATCAACGCGGGTGTGACGGTCGGAACGGGCAATGCGAGAATGCAGGAGGTCCTCAAAGCGGCTGAAAAGTCCGGAAAGCTCAAGACAGCCGGCGCATGAATCGAAGCGAGGTCACGGACAAAGATACCTGGTGAAGCAACAATAGCTCTGGTAAAGCGGTAATAGCTTTGCAAAGCAGTAGCAGCTATGGAAAACAGTAATGACTCTGATAAAGCAATAATAGTTCTGGCGAAACAGTAATGATTCTGGAGTAATGATTCTGGAATAGAAAGGATAGCTCTGACAAAACGGTAATGGCTCAAACAAAGATATGATATCTCTGACAAAGAAGTGATTGACAGAGCCAGAGAAGCATTCCGTTTTATTTAAATCAGGATATATAGAAGGAGAGTAAGAGGGAGACACTACCATTCATCAGGCTGGCCTATGCCAGCAGGTCATGACAAGGAGGTTTTCATGAGGAAAATTGGCAAAAAGCTGCTGACGCTGATGCTGGCAGCAGCGATGGCGCTCTTGCTGGGAGCTGTTGGTGCTCAGCCAGCAAGGGCAGCGGACGGAAAGAAGACATTCTCAGAAGAGGAAAAAACGATCACCAACAAGACTGGGATGTTCCACATAACTGAGGCAGAGTATGACGCGCAGGATCACACTCTGACATTCTCTCTA
>CADBOY010000114.1 GCA_902796405.1 uncultured Lachnospiraceae bacterium
AGATGCTCCGCTCTCCGCCTCCGGGCGTGAGCAGGCTGAGCTTGCCGGCCGCCGCCTGGAGAGCGCCGGCATCGAGGCTATTTACAGTAGTCCGCTCCTCCGCGCACAGCAGACCGCCGAGATCATCGGAACCCACATTCATATCCCGGTACAGTATGAGGCAGATCTTGCCGAAATTGATTATGGGGATATGACCGGACTGACCATTCGGGAACGCTTCATCCGATACGCTGGATTCTTTGAAGAGCAGAGCCGGATGGAGGACGATATCTCCTACCCGGGCGGTGAAAGCCTCCGCGATGTTTATCTCAGAATGCTGCCAGTCATGGAGCGCATCGCTGGCAGCGGAATACATTCTGCGGCTGTCATCTCCCACGGAGAAGCCATCCGGGCGTTCCTCACCGGCATCCTCGGCATGGACTTTGCCCGAGGCCGTCAGCTCGCCGTCGGTCTTGAGAATACCTCTTTCCAGGTCATCGAATACCGACAGGAAACCAGACGCTGGTATATCCGCACCATCGGAGATGCCGCTCACCTTGACGGGCACCCGGAACTTCTTCGCCGAAAGATCCGGATAGAATAAAAGGCCGGGCAGCAAATCGCTGTCCGGCCTTTGTCTTGCCCTATAATGCGACAGGGAGCAATACCTGGCATCCGGGAAGCTCATGGCATCCGGGAAGCGAAGAGAGTTTCCGGGATTGTGCCGGACTCTCTTCCGCTGAATTTATTCCATTCCTACTCGTTTATTCCTCCGCACTTGTGGTTTCTTCCAGACTGACCGAGCTGCTCTCCAGAGTATCATCCTCTTCGCTGATCGAGCCCTGAGCCTCCTGGCCGCCGATCACGGAATCCGCATCGACCAGGATATCTCCATTCTTGACGCGATCCATCAGCTCTACCGCTCCTGCAATGGAATCTGCATCCTGCAGAGCCACATACAGGCTGCGGCTGCCCATCGAATAGGTGGTGCGGCGGGCGCCGACTCCGGAAACACCATAAGTCTCAATATTCCAGTCCGCTCCATCATTCAGTTGCATCTTGACCAGCGCGGCGAGATCCTCACTGCTGATATCGGTCTTGAATGCATCCTTGATACTGTTCATCAAAGAGGCATAGGAAGTCAGAATCGCCGGCGAACAGATCTTATTCACCACAGCACGCACCATTTCAAGCTGGTTGCGCTGTCTCTGATAGTCGCCATTTTCAAAGGAATGACGCTCACGAACAAAGCTGAGAGCTCCCTTGCCGTCCACATGGTTATAGCCCTTCTCGAAAGAGTGGTGATAAACCTCACCGGTGAAGGCCTGATCGGAGTAGACGTCCACTCCTCCCAGCGCATCCACGATACTCATGAATCCGGTGAAATTCATGCGGATGTAATGATCAATATTGACTCCGTAGAGATCCTCCAACGTCTTGATGGAGCAGTTGATACCGTAAATACCGGCATGCGTCAGCTTGTCGTAAGGCTCTCCCTCAAACGGCAGCTGCACGTACAGATCACGGGGAGTAGTGACCAGCAGAATCTGCTTGGTGGTCGGATTCACCACCGCCAGAATATTCACATCACTGCGGCTTTTTTCCGCGACGTCTCCATAGGTATCGATCCCGCTCATGTAGACGATAAATGGCTCCTTCGTGATGTCCGCATTCTTCGCCTCAGCATCCTCCGTCACACTGATCTCCGTGCTGTACTCGACGGACTCAAGCACCTTCGTATCATCGGCAAATGTGGCAAATTCATCACCGATCAGGTCCCTATAGCTCGTATTCAGAAGAATGGCATCCACTTCCTTATCGTACAGTCCCTGCACCATATCCGCTACGCCGTCATATTCGGTCGTCGTCGGTGCCGTGGTTACCTTGCTCTGCAGATCGGCAAGAGCCTTATCCGTGTTGGCGCGATCAATGGATTTCAGAATACCGAGCTTCGCACTGACCAGATCATTCAGCGTCGTCATCGAACTGCTCTTTAATACGATATAATTCAGCTGATCGGTCTGCGTGACGCTGGTCTGATCAGCCGGTTTGGTGACTTCCCGAATTGTCGACTGCGTCGTGGCAAGATAATAGATACCCACTCCCAGCACTGCCGTCAGCAGCAGGGATAACACACAGCTGACTCCGCGGATGGCACGGCTACGGCGAAATGCCAGCACCCAGATCAGCAGCGCCATGAGGCCGAGTACGCAGCCGCCAATGGCAAGATATGCTGTCGGGAACATATTCATCCGGTACATCTGCACCATCAGTGCGGCCATAACGATCGTGACTATGCCTGCGAGGATCTTGCTGAAGACCCCGCGGCTTCCTCTCTGGGAATATTTTCCGTACTTCCGGTGAGACCTCCCGTATTCCCGTTCATCGTCCATAGATTCATCCTCCTTGCCGCGGATCCCGCCCCCGGAACGGGAAGATCCGTTCATAACCCAGCCGGTATCCGTCCGGCTGTTCCTCTTCCTTCAATCTGTGCTCTCCCAGCACAGAATAACTTGATGTATTGTAGCATAAAACAAGCAGGCTGACTATAGAAAATGCTTGCATATCCTCGAAAAACGGAGGAAAAAGCCAGAGAAAACAGTATTTTTTATTCGAAACGCTCGTCGATGACGCGCTTCGTCTTCTTCTCAGACCGGGGCAGAACGCCAAGTTCCACCACCTTGACCAGCGGCGTGAATCCGATTCTTCCCTTCACGGCAGCAGCGACCTCATCCGCCATCTTCAGGAAATCGACATGACCATTCGTCTCCACATAGAGACGCATGGTGTCCCTTCCATCCAGATGAGAGATGCGAATCTGATATTCACTGGAAAGATCCGGGAAATCGGCAATGATCTCCTCGATCTGCTTCGGGAAGACATTGACGCCCTTGATCTTGATCATATCATCGGACCGGCCCATAATCGTGTCGATACGCGGGAAATGGCTGCCGCAGCGGCACTCTCCCGGGATAATGCGGGACAGGTCGTGTGTGCGGAAGCGGATCAGCGGAGCGCCTTCCTTGACCAGCGTCGTGATCACGATCTCGCCCCATTCGCCGTCCGGCAGATTTTCTCCGGTTTTCGGATCGACAATCTCCAGATAGATATAGTCATCCCAGTAATGCATCCCACATTCCAGGTCGCAGCTGATGCCGATGCCGGGGCCGTAGATCTCCGTCAGGCCATAGATATCATAGATCTGGATGTCCAGTTCATTTTTGATGCGGCGGCGCATCTTCTCTCCCCAGCGCTCCGATCCGATAATTCCCTTCTTCAGGCAAATCTGATCCGCGATATCTTCCTTACG
>CADBOY010000115.1 GCA_902796405.1 uncultured Lachnospiraceae bacterium
CATACGTCTGGTACATCCGCTGATGAACCGGGCGGAATTTGTCCCGGTGATCCGGGAAGGACAGGAACCGAATGAAACCGAAGAAAGCGAAAAGACAGCTGAATGAAGCCAAAGAAAGTGGAAGGAGAAGGGAAGATGGAAGAACTGAATTTTGATGTATTCCGTGAGCTGACTCAGCTTACGGGAGTGAGCGGCTATGAACGTGAGGTGCGGGAGTATATCCGGAAGGCGGTGGAGCCGCTGGCCGATGAGATCACGGTGGATGCCATCGGAGATCTCATCGCGGTAAAGCATGGAACCCTGCCGGACGGGAAGAGAAAGCGCATGATGCTTGCCGCGCACATGGACGAGATCGGCGTACAGGTCATTCGGATCAATGATGACGGAACGCTGATGGTGAAGTCAATGGGCTGCTCCTGGATGTACACCACGTATCAGGCGCGGGTCCGCTTCCGCAGCGGGCTGATCGGCGTGGTCGCCGCCCGGGTTCGTCCGAATGTGCTGGCAGACGACAAATTCACGAATCTCTTCGTGGATATCGGCGTCACCACAAAGGAAGAAGCGATGAAATTCGTGAAGGTCGGGGATGTTGCCTGCTATGTGGGCGAGTACAGTCCTTTGGCCGGAGAGTATGTGGTCTCCAAAGCGGTGGATAACCGCGTAGGATGTTTCATGCTCATGGAGACGATGAAGAAGAATCCGCATCCGGCGAATGATGTGTACTATGTGTTCACTGTCCAGGAAGAGGTCGGCTGCCGCGGCGGAATCGTGGCAGCGGAGCGGATCAATCC
This sequence comes from uncultured Lachnospiraceae bacterium, assembly GCA_902796405.1. Lineage (GTDB taxonomy): Bacteria > Bacillota > Clostridia > Lachnospirales > Lachnospiraceae > UBA3305. Next base: position 792 of record CADBOY010000115.1, read on the forward strand.
CGATTTCGGTATCGCAGTGGATGTCACGCCGGATCACGGGCGCCCTGGTGATCTTGAGGGCAGCAATGTCTGCGGAAATGGTACGGCGGTCAAGATCTCGGACACCTCTGTGATCTGTGACGAACAGCTCGTCGAGAAGATGGAGATGGTCTGCGAGAGAGATCATATCCGGCATCAGCGGGATGTCATCTATGTGGGCGGAACCGACGCGAGCGGAATCAATCTGGCCAGATATGGAATTCGTGCCGGCGGTGTGTCGGTCGTGACGCGATATACACACGGAACGAACTGCATCGTCAGCAAAAGGGATATTGCGGATTCTGTGCAGCTGCTCGCGGCGCTGGAGGATGAGGAGTATTCGTTCGAGTGATGGCCTGCCTGACGGTAGATCTGCTCTGGTCTAAGGGTGAACCTGCTCCGGTCTGCCGGTGAATCCGATATGGTCTGTGGATAAATCCGCTTCGGTCTGCCGCTGAATCCGATATGGTCTGTGGATGAATCTGCTTCGGTTTGCCGGTGCTCTTGCTCCGGTCTGCTGGTGAATCTGTCTCGATAAGAGGGGAGATCATCCGGCAGACCGGAGATGCTGCTCCTGATATGAGATGCTGCTCCTGACATATGGATATATTAAAATATATTTTACATATATAAAACGGCGGTTTTAAATATCGTAAGAGGATATAAGAGGCACTTAGAACCGGGATAAAGAAAATAATTCATGAATTCGTATAAAAGTTAAGTTTAATCATAGTTTTATTTTAAATGAAACATTGACATGATATTCTGCGGGCCATATAATCAACAGCAGAGTACGGAGCTGCGTGTGCGGCCCGGCATGTAAGGAGGATATACCAATGGGAAAGATTCAGATGTCCACTCCTCTGGTTGAGATGGACGGCGATGAGATGACCAGAGTACTCTGGAAGATGATCAAGGATGAGCTTCTTCTTCCGTATGTTGATCTGAAGACCGAGTATTATGATCTTGGACTTCCGATGAGAGAGAAGACGCATGATCAGATCACCGTTGACGCGGCGAATGCTGCGAAGAAGCTTGGTGTTGCTGTCAAGTGCGCGACCATCACGCCGAACGCCGCACGTGTCAAGGAGTACAATCTGAGCGAGATGTACAAGAGCCCGAACGGCACGATCCGTTCCATCATGGACGGAACTGTTTTCCGCGCTCCGATTCTTGTCAAGGGAATTGAGCCCTATGTCAAGAGCTGGAAGAAGCCGATCACAATTGCCCGTCATGCCTATGGCGATGTCTACAAGAGCGTAGAGATCAAGGCATTCCAGCCCGGTGTTGCCAAGCTTGTCTTCGAGGGCAAGGATGGCACCGTGACAGAGGAGAAGGTCTTCGAGTTCACCGAGCCGGAGGGCGGCGTCCTTCAGGCAATGCACAACAGATGCAGATCCATCAAGTCCTTCGCACGCAGCTGCTTTAACTATGCCGTTGATACGAAGCAGGATGTATGGTTCGCAACGAAGGATACCATCTCCAAGAAGTACGATCACACCTTCAAGGATATCTTCGCTGATATTTATGAGAAGGAGTACAAGGCAAAGTTCGAGGAGCTGGGTCTTACATACTTCTATACGCTGATCGATGATGTCGTTGCCCGTGTCATTCGTTCTGAGGGCGGATTCATCTGGGCCTGCAAGAACTATGATGGCGACGTGATGTCCGATATGCTGGCTACCGCTTTCGGTTCTCTTGCCATGATGACTTCTGTTCTGGTTTCTCCGGACGGCAACTACGAGTATGAGGCTGCTCACGGTACAGTACAGAGACATTACTATCAGCACCTTCAGGGCAAGAAGACTTCCACGAACCCGGTTGCGACGATCTTTGCATGGACCGGCGCTCTGAACAAGAGAGGCGAGAAGGACAACCTGCCGGAGCTTCAGGCATTTGCCAAGAAGCTGGAGAAGGCGACGATCGCAACGATCGAGGATGGCGTTATGACGAAGGATCTGGCGAATATCACCACGTTCCCGGCTGAGAAGGTCACCCGCGCGACTTCCGAAGAGTTCATCGCAGCGATCAAGGAGAGACTGGAGAAGCTTCTGTAATCTCAGAATTTAACAGATGATGGATGTCGGGCCATGTGCCTGTGTCCATAATAGCGAGTGAAAGAGGGCCCCGATCTGTTCGGGGCCCTTTTAATATGGCAAGAGCTCTGGTTCATTCGGGGCTCTGTTTTTTTATGGAGAGAAGGTTCCGATCCGTTTGGGGCCCTTGGGAAGCCGCCGATTCCGGGGCGGATTGCGGCGTTGGCGCTGCTCACTGCCGCTGCTCCAGACGGGATCCCGTTCGGCTGTATCTACAGAGCACACTACTTTCACTAATCAGTGCGCGAAAATACACACCAAAATAGCAAATTATTGTTAATTTATACAAATGTAAACAATATAAAATAAATCAAAAGCGGCATTTAGCTTGACATTATTAATCACCCTCCCTATAATCGATATACATTAGCATCACTTTGATGCATGAAAGCAGGGATCAGCCGGAGGATTCGCGCAAGACGCACAAAGCAGCGGGATGGCGAAATTTCCAGCGGAACGATACATTCGAAGGAGGGAGCTCTATGAACAATGCCGGGAAGAGCGGGCTGTATCGCAGTGCGTTTGAACATGATAACTGCGGTATCGGCCTGATCGTGGATATGAAAGGCCGACAGTCGCACAGCATCGTGGACCGAACGCTGAAGATTGTGGAGAATCTGGAGCACCGGGCAGGAAAAGACGCGGAAGGAAAGACGGGAGATGGAGTGGGAATTCTGCTTCAGATTTCGGACCGGTTCTTTCAGAAGGTCACTGCACCGCTGGGATTTGAGATCGGGCCGGCGCGCGATTATGGAATCGGCATGCTGTTCCTTCCGCAGAACGAACTGAAACGCAAACAGGCTCAGAAGATGTTTGAGATCGTGGTGGAGCACGAGGGCATGCGTTTCCTGGGATGGCGTGAGGTGCCGGTGAACCCGGATATTCTCGGTGAGCGTGCGCGCAGCACGATGCCGTCGATCTGGCAGGGATTTGTCGGGCGGCCGGAACATGTCGCGCAGGGAATGGAGTTTGACCGGCGGCTGTTTATTGCCATGCGAGTATTTGAACAG
>CADBOY010000116.1 GCA_902796405.1 uncultured Lachnospiraceae bacterium
CCCGCTATCTGCAGACGCTTCATCAGACAGAGTGCCATAAAATGCCCGACATGCAGGCTGTCTGCCGTGGGATCAAAGCCGATGTAGAACACCGCTTTGCCGTTGTTGACCAGATCCCGGATCGCCGGTTCATCCGTCACCTGGGCGATCAGCCCTCTTGCTACCAGTTCTTCATAGATTTCCATCGCGCAACACTCCTTATGATTGATGAATTTACGCTTCTCCGGGAAACTATGCGCTGCATGAGCGGAGACAGAGCTTACACCTGCTGCATGATCATGCCGTTCCCGCTTCCCACTTGCGCGGCAGGCTCTGACAGCACCGCCTGATACAATAAACGCCCCCGTCCCGGAAAAGGACGAGAGCGTATTCCCGTGTTACCACCTTTATTCACCCGCGGCTCACGCCGCCTGGCCTCAGCAGGTAGCATCCGCAAGGCCTGCGCCGTAATTCCAGCGTCTGCCCGGTTATCTCACCGGATGATACCCTGACACGTTAACGGATGTCTTCCGTCGCAGCCTAGTCGCCCGGGAGATTCCGGAGCCTGTCATGGTATGACAATCCGCCGGAACCGGACTTTCAGTGCGAAGCTCCGGAATGTATTCGAGCTGCCGCAGCGTTTCCGCTCCTCTCACCATCCGGCCGCTCTCTGTGGCGCCCGCAGCACTCTACTTCTTTCCCTCTCAGCTTCTGTCCTGATAATGGATGCGCCGCCCATGGCGGCGTATCCTCATTATAGCGGACATGCCGCTCTTCTGTCAATCACGGCGGGCTGTCTGCCTGCTGTACTTCTTCCGTCAGTTTGCAATCTTGTGGTGCACCGTCGCGGTATCCTTGGTGATCGCCTGGAATTCGTAGCCATTCTTCTTGCCATAGTCAATGATCTGCTGCAGCGCATTGGCCGTGGTCTGTTTGGCATTGGTATCATGGCAGAGAACGACATTTGTCCTTCCCTTGATCAGCTCCGACGTTGCGCTGCTGACGATCTTGTCGACGGCAATGCCATTGCCCTCCGCATCCGTGGAATCCACGTTCCAGTCAACATAGGTAAAGCCATTGTCCTCAAGCTTCTTCGCCAGATGCGTCATCACGCCTTCGGTGTACTCCCGGCTGACTGTGTTGGAGCTTCCTCCGGGGAAGCGGCAGATCCATGACTCGAATCCCGTGTCCTTCTTCACCTTGGCCTGAAGCTTCAGGATTCCCTTATAGTAGGCATTCATGGAGCCATATGCCTTGTCATAATCATGACTCCAGGCATGAAGTCCGATGGTATCTCCATCCGCCACCATACGCTGCAGAGTCGGAACCAGACTGTCCTCATATCTCACAACAAAGAACGTTGCCTTGATTCCATTCTTCTCCAGAGTATCCAGGATCTGCGGCGTCACCTTTGTACTCGGCCCATCGTCGAAGGTCAGGCAGATGATGCTCTTTCCGCTGCTGTTATCTGAGCTGCCGTCCGATGCTCCTTCCGATACCTGAATGTTCGCCGATTTCTTGTATACCCGAACCGTGCGAACTGCCGATGCGGAGTTCCCGGCCGAATCCGTCACCGAATAGGTGACCTTGTAGACTCCCTTCTTGTTCGTGTTGACATTGCTGTCAACCTTCACCTTCGAGGTGATATCGCCGTCCACGTTATCCTTTGCCTTAACGCCGGGGTCATTAAACGTCATGCCGCGCTTCATGCGGAAATTCTGATCTCCGAGGATCTCGATGATCGGAGGCGTTGTGTCGCCAATCTTCACCGTTCTCTGCGCCGTGCCGGTATTTCCAGCGGCGTCTGTGACACTGTAATGAATCACATAGGTAGAATCATCCACCTGTTCCTGTGAGGTCCGAACCTTAGCCGTCACATCACCGTCCACATCATCCGCTGCCTTATACCCTGGATCCTGATAGTCCTTGATGGATGAAACGGAGAGTTCCTTGTCTCCGTCTGTCAGCGTGATCACCGGCGCCGTCAGATCCTTCACGTGAACCGTCCGGCTGACCGAAAGATTCTGCAAGTGGTATTCCATGCGGTAGGTGAGCTTATAATCTCCCACCTTTGCCGTATCCACACTGCCTTCCGTGACAATCCGGCCGGACAGGTCGGTGCTGCCGGCCTTTGCCGTGGCGCCAGGATCCTGGAACTCGCTTCCATAGGCCACCGACATCTCTGCGTCACCATTCAGATGGATCTCCGGCTTCGGATTCCAGACAAAAAGCCAGGCATAGACACAGAGCCCGGCAAGAACGACCAGTAAAATCAGCAGGGCAACGACATACGGGCCGACCCCGCGCCCCTTCTTCTGCCGTTTTCTCTGTTTCTTCAGTCCCTTCTGATATTCCTTCGTCTCCCGAAAGTTCCCGTTTGATGTATAATCTCTCGTCTTTCGGCGTGTCATATTACCTGTTTCCCCCTTCCTGTAAGAGCGAAGAGATTCCTCCTGTCGCTGCATGTTCATTCGTGCGGAGCATGCATTCCCTGATCCGATCATTTACCCGAGGGCATCCAGGAAATGCATGCTCATTCGTGCGGAGCATGCATTCCGGGGCGTTATCTTCACTGCTGCGCTGCCGCGCCTGTACAGTCACAGCAGCACAGCATTATCTTCATAACCGGAGTTTCTCAGTGCGCCAGGATCTCGTAGCCATCCTCTGTCACAGCAACGGTGACTTCCCACTGAGCCGAATCTTTTCCGTCTTCTGTGTAGAAGGTCCACCCGTTCGATTCATCCTGATAGTATTCGTCGGTTCCGGCATTGACCATCGGCTCGATGGTGAAGACCAGCCCGGGAACCATCAGCATCTCCGTTCCGCGCGTTGTCACATAGCTTACAAACGGATCCTCATGGAATTCATTGCCGACACCATGGCCTCCGATATCCGCCACAACCGAATAGCCATTGGCCAGAGCGTGGCGGTGCACCGCCTCACCCATATCTCCGAGGAATCCCCACGGCTTCACCTGCTCCAGGCCCTTTTCCACGCACTCTTTTGTCACCTGCACCAGTTTCTCCCGCTCCGGAGAAACATTCCCGATGCAGAACATACGGGATGAGTCAGAGAAATAGCCCTTGTATATGGTGGAGACATCGACATTGATGATGTCGCCTTCTTTCAGGATCACGTCCTTCGAAGGAATTCCATGGCAGATCTGATCGTTGATGGAAGTGCAGACGCTCTTCGGATATCCTTCGTAGTTCAGCGGTGCAGGAATGGCTCCCGCATCCGCCGTCACCTTCGCGACAATATCATCGATATCCTGCGTGCTCATGCCGGCGTGAATCTGAGCCGCCACTGCGTCGAGAACCGCCGTGTTGATCTTGCCGCTCTCCCGGATCCCATCGATCATCGCCGGCGTCTTGATCAGATCTCTGGTCGGAACGATATGACCCTCATCTTCAATCCGGCGGATTTTCTCATCAAACGCCTCATGGCAATGCTTGTACTTGATACCGCTTCCACACCAGCAGGGATCATTTCTGCCGATTTTCTTAAACATGACATGCCTCCATTCCCGCCTTGCTCCCACGGGATTGCTTTAAAAAACTGTGTTTTCCGGAGAGCTTCTGCTGTCAGAACGGCACCATTCATGCCAATGCCAGTACTGAAGTATACTCTCTGTTTATGAGGAATAACAAAACAAAAGCGATGAATTTTCTTAATTTCATCCTTACCCAAACGGTACAGCCGATGATCACGGATGCATTGATTCACTGGTTCGCGCCGTGCAGCACATCCCCAGCGGCTGCAGTGCACCGTCTCCGCTGACCGGCCGGGCGGGTCTTTTGCTGTATTCTTACTCTGCTTATGCGATCGGTCCGGCGTTCCGCGCGTGCTCACAGAACAGGCGGCTGACCGCCGGATACTCTCCCAGCCCCTTCATCACGGAGACGGGTTCCATCCCCGCTGCGGCGAAGCGGTTCTTCCACGAATCCGGTGAGTCCCCGGCCATGTCCTCCTCTGCATGAACGCCCGCTACAATCAGGAATGGAACAAGATACACTCGCTTCGCGCCGGTTTTCTTCACGCGGCTAATCAGCGCATCCATATCGGTTCCGCCCTCCACCGTGCCGAGGAAGACCCTTTCCCCTCCTGCCTTCTGCAGAAACTCTTCTGCTTTTGCATAGATCGAATTGGCCTGGTGCTGCGTTCCATGTCCCATCCAGACCAGTGCATCCTGATCCGTGAGAGGGAAATCCGCCATCAGAGAAGAGGCCAGCGTCTCCAGATCCTTCTCTGAAGAAAGAAGCGGAGCCCCTACCGCGCAGCGGTCCCATGATCCGGCCTCTGCCCGAATGTCCTCCATCATCTCATCATACTCGGTTCCCCTCAGGAGGTGAGTAGGCTGAATCAAAAGATCCCGGCCGCCATCTTCCCGGATCTTCGTCAGAGCCTCCGGCACGCTGGGGATCTGTTCCCCGCTCCTTGCGGCAATCCGCGCTCTGACATGCGGGCTGGTAAAAGCACGGTAAAACGTCCGGTCCGGAAATTCTCCGGCCAGCGCCTTTTCAATCCGGCGGATCGTCTTCTCCCGCGTTCCCTGCCGCGTCGTTCCAAAGCTGATCACAAGGAGAGCCCGTCCCCGGTTCCCCCTCATGCTGCTCCTGTCATCTTCCATACTGGCCTCCTGATGCTCCGGATCACTGCAGCCGGATCATCCCTCATTAAAATAGGCTTTAAAGATTTTCTTTGCGATCGGGCCGGCGATACTTCCGCCGCTTCCGCCTTCTTCGACGACGATGCTGACCGCCACCTTGCGGCCGCTGTCTTTGTCCTCTGCCCAGCCGACAAACCAGGCATTCGTGCTTCCATCACTGCTGGTCTCCGCCGAACCCGTCTTGCCATAGGCGGTATAGCTGCTGCTGCCCGCCTCCGTGCCGGTACCATCGGTCACGACCTTCCGCATCATGTCGCGGATCTGAGCTGCCTGATCGGCGGTCATAATCTGCCGGTACTGCTGCGGCCCGAACGAGGCCACCTTGTCGCCGTACTTTGACTCCACCGATTCAATCAGATAGGGATTCATCATGATTCCGCCATTGGCAACAGCAGAGGTAACCATGCAGTTGAACATCGGCGTGATCTGCGTCTCGCCCTGCCCGATCGAGGTCTGCATGATCTTCCAGGTCGAATTATTATTATCCAGCACGAACTTGCTGGCTGCAGTAGGCACACGGATATCCGGAGCGGAATTGAATCCGATCTGCTCCGCCAGCTGATGGAACCGGGGGAAGGACAGCTGCAGGCCGATGTCCGCAAACGCGCAGTTGCACGACTCAGCAAAGGCCCTGGTGATGTCCTCCTTGCCATGCTCCTCATCGTGCGCGCAGTGAATGGTATTGTCATCCACTGTATACGACCCATTGCAGTCAAACTGATAGTCCGACCAGCTTGATGGGAACTCGCTCATATATTCCAGCGCCGTCAGGATCTTGAATGTCGATCCCGGCGTGTAGAGGCCCTGTGTTGCGCGGTTGACCAGCGAGCTGTTGCTGTCATCCTCCACCAGGCTGTCCCAGTCATCGGCAATGGTATTCGGATCAAAGCCCGGACGGCTCACCTCGGCGAGCACTCTTCCGGTATCGGGCTCCATCACGACGATCGCACCGTCATAATCGCTCAGCTCGCTGTATGCCGTCTGCTGCAGATTGACATCGAGCGTTGTGATGACATTATCTCCGGACGTCTTGCTGCCCTGAAGGTTCTCGATGATCCTAAGGACCGGGTTCGTGTGACTGTTCAGCAGGTAGCTTGCCGCCGAGGATTCCAGACCCGTCACGCCCTTGTAGCTGTAGCCGACCACATGGGCGAAGATCTTCCCGTATGGATAGGTGCGGGTCTCGGTACCGTCATCCGACGTCACCGTTGACGCCAGTGTCGTTCCGTCACTGGCCCGAATCTCACCCCGCACGAATCTGGTCTCAAGCTGCTGCAGTCTCTTCGCATTGTACGAGCTGTTCCGGTAGTAATCCGCATCATGATACAGAAAATATCCCAGGTATCCTGCTACGCAGACGAACAGAATGATGACGCAGTAGGAAATTCCCATAATCTCCTTGTTCGTGCGCCGCATCTGCTTTCTGCTCTTATTTCGTTCCTCCCTTGCGCGGCGGCGTTCGTCTCTCGAGGATCTCGAATCCATCGTCCTCTGGCCTGCCTGTCTGCGCTCCGCTTCGCCATTCTCTCTCTGTCTGCCGCTCCGGTTCACTGTTTCTGGGCGGCGCATTCCGCCGGACCGGTTCGCTGTACCGGCTTCTCGCGCGTCTCTGTTCGTTCTCGTAATATCGGCGCTCCTGGGCTTCCCGTCTCGCTCGCTCAATTTCTCTCGCCTCCTTTTCCTTCTTCTTATTCAGTCCCTCGATGTTCGCAATCATGATCAGCGTTGTCAGGACGGAACTTCCGCCATAGCTGATCAGCGGGAG
>CADBOY010000117.1 GCA_902796405.1 uncultured Lachnospiraceae bacterium
ATCGGCTCCGCCGCTCTGACTGCTCTGGCTCTGTTTGTCTCCTATGCACAGGCCGTCGGCATTGCAGAGAACGGCATCGACATCCTGGATTACACCGTCACGATCGGTCTTCTGATCGGAGGTATGCTTCCTTTCGTCTTCTCTTCCATGACGATGGAGTCGGTCTCCAAGGCAGCTTACAAGATGATCGAGGAAGTGCGCCGTCAGTTCCATGAGATCCCCGGTATTCTCGAAGGGAAAGCCAAGCCGGACTACAGCACCTGCGTGGGTATATCCACGAACGCGGCTCTGCATGCGATGATGCTTCCCGGCATCATGGCTGTCGTTGTTCCGCTGATCGTCGGACTGCTGCTCGGACCGTCCGCTCTCGGCGGCATGCTTGCCGGCGCTCTGGTCACGGGTGTGATGCTCGCGATCTTCATGAGCACCTCCGGCGGTGCCTGGGATAATGCGAAGAAGTACATCGAGGAAGGGCATCACGGCGGCAAGGGTTCCGAGGCACACAAGGCTGCCGTTGTCGGCGACACCGTCGGCGATCCCTTCAAGGATACGTCGGGTCCGTCCATCAACATTCTGATCAAACTGATGACCATCGTATCCCTGGTCTTCGCGCCTTTGTTCGTAGCATACGGCGGGCTTCTCCTTTGACCTGAGCCCGCCGCCTGATCACCTGACCCAAAGAGGCTGTCTTCACCGGCAGCCTCTTTTTTGTCGGCTTTTTGTCAGCTGGCCGTTCTTAACATCTTCCGCGCATTATGATATACTTTTCACCGAATGATATGGTATCACGGCAGCAGGCCGTGGACGACAGTGAAAGGGGATCAAGATGAGCAAATACGTTGCCTATATCGGCTCGTACACAGATACGAATGACTGCCGGGGAATTACTGTGTTCGATATGGATGTGGAGCACGGGACGATGACCAAGCGCTGTGAATATGCCTGTTCCAACGCCTCCTATCTCTCCGTCTCCCACGACCGGCGATTCATGTACGCCATCACCGACCTTGGAATCATCTCCTATCGGATCGAGCCGGATGGCTCCCTCTCCCGGATCCGCGAGGAGCCGACCCCAATTCACGGAATGCGCGGGAATCATATCTGCCTCACGAAAGAGAATGACTTCATGTTCGTGTCCGGCTACTACGACGGCAAGATCACCGTCCTCCGCATCAATCCGGATGGCTCTGCCGGACATATCACCGACAGTGTCTTCCACCAGGGGCCCGGCAGCGTTGCCGAGAGAAACTACCGGCCGCACTGCCGCTGCGCGCGTCTCACACCGGATGAAAAATATGTCATTGTTGCGGATTCCGGCATCGATCAGATGAAGATCTACAGCTTTGACCATACGACCGGCAAGATCCGTCACTACGATACGATTCACTGCCGGCAGCAGGCCGGGCCCCGCTTTATTCGTTTTTCCTCGGACGGGCGCTTCTTCTACAGCCTGAATGAACTGGTCAGTCAGATTGCGGTTTACAGCTATCAGATGACAGACCGCGGCGCCCAGTACACACTGATCGGAGAATACAGCACTCTGGGAGAAAAATTCAGTGAGTACTCTGCCTCCGTTTCCTTCAAATTTGCAAACAGCGAGAAGAATCTTCTGGTCACCAATGCGGGAGATAACAGTGTCTGTATCTTCCGCCGGGACGAAGAGACCGGCTTGCTCGAGCAGAAGCAGGTGCTACCGGTCAGCGGAAGTTATCCGACGAGCGTTGGTATCTTCCCGGACAACCGGCATCTCTTCTTCACCAATCACGATTCCAACAGCATCACGCTGTTCTCCGTCAATCTCGAAACCGGACTGATTCTGATGAATACCGCACCGCTCGAGATCCCGCAGCCGAACTGCTCTGTCGTCGTACCGGTCCAGGAGTGAACCCCGACATCCTCGTGGAGACGAACAGGATAAAAGCCAGGAAGACCGGCTGTCTGCGTCTGGCAGACAGCCGGTCTTCTCCGTTCTTGTTCTGATTTCCCTGATGCATGGAAAGAATCTTCCTGCAGCAGCTTTAGCTTCCCTCAAAGCATACCCTGCAGTCGTTCTGTCAGCTGCTCTGCCGCTTTCTCCGTCCTCAGGATGACAATGATCGTATCCTCTCCCGCCAGTGTTCCTACGACATCCGGCCATTCCATGCTGTCCATCGTCGCGCAGACCGCCTGCGCCATACCGCTGTAAGTATGGATTACCAGAATATTCTGCGCATAATCCACCGCTCTCACGGAGCCATGAAACAGAGAATAAAAGGTTCCCGGGAATGCATCTCTCGCGGCAGACTGCCCCATCTCATAGTGATATCTGCCATTTCCATCGGCGATCTTCACGAGGCGAAGTTCCCGGATGTCACGGGATACCGTCGCCTGTGTGACGGAGAAGCCTGCTTCCAGAAGCCTCTGCGTGAGCTCATTCTGCGTCGAGATGTGCTCCTTGGCGATCAGCCGGCGGATCATATCCCGCCGCGTCTCCTTCTGTCGGGCCCCCTCGCTGCCAGCGCGGACACTTTTTTTCTTCGGATGGCCCGGTTCTTCTGCCCTCTCTTCGGGCTCTGGTTCCAGGAAATCCGGCTCTCTCTTTATCTGGCGTCCCGGCTCTTCCGGCAGCACGTCTTCCGATTCTGCCTGAGCGGGAAATGCCTTTCCTGTCCTGGGATCGTCTTGTTCCGGCTGGAATTCTTCCCCTCTCCTGACTGTTCGGTCCAAACCTTACCTCCTGCCGCTTATTTCAATGTCGCGTACATCACTGCCTTGATCGTATGCATCCGGTTCTCCGCTTCATCGAAGACAACCGACTGCGGGCCTTCAAACACTTCGTCGGTTACTTCCATCTCCGAGATACCGAATTTCTCCGCAATCTTTGCACCGATTGTCGTCTTTGTGTCGTGGAAGGACGGCAGGCAGTGCATAAACAGAGCGCCGGGCGCCGCGTTGCTCATCACAGCCGCATTCACCTGATACTTCTTCAGCAGGCGGATTCTCTCACTCCACACACTCTCCGGCTCTCCCATCGATACCCAGATATCCGTATAGATGACATCAGCTCCCCGGGTTCCCTCTTCCACGTCCTCGGTCAGCGTCACACTGCCGCCGCTCTCTGCTGCCAGCTTCCGGCAGGTTTCCACCAGCCCGGCATCCGGGAACAGCTCCCTGGGCGCGCAGGCCGTAAAGTGCAGTCCCAGCTTCGCACACACGACCATCAGGGAATTCCCCATATTATTCCGCGCATCTCCCATGAAGGTGAATCGGACTCCCTTCAGGCGGCCCAGTTTCTCCTCAATCGTCAGCATATCTGCGAGCATCTGCGTCGGATGGAATTCATCCGTCAGGCCATTCCAGACCGGCACACCGGAGTACTTTGCCAGCGCCTCCACGGTCGCCTGTTTGTATCCCCGGTATTCAATTCCGTCAAACATCCTCCCGAGGACCCGTGCCGTGTCCGCCAGGCTTTCCTTGTTCCCCATCTGCGACCCCGCCGGATCCAGGTATGTCACTCCCATGCCAAGGTCATGTCCCGCCACCTCGAAGGAGCAGCGCGTTCTCGTCGACGTCTTCTCAAAGATCAGGACGGCATTTTTCCCTTCCAGATAGCGATGCGGGATGCCGGCGCGCTTCATATCCTTAAAATTCCGGGAGAGATCCAGCAGATAGCGGATCTCCGTCGGTGTAAAATCCAGCATTTTCAGAAAACTTCTTCCACTTAAGCTGATACCCATATTCGGTCTCCTTCCCGCAAACGGTATATTCTCATTCCGTCTCTCTTCCAGCGGATGTTCACCTGAGAATGCTTTGTTTTTCCCTTTTCGCCATCCACACCCGGCTTCCGTTATCGCTTCCGGTCACCGGAAAGAGAGAACGTTTGGCATAATTATACGCATAAATTATCATTTCGCGCAAATTATGCATTGATTCTACCATGTTACGTGCATAATTTCAAGGTAATAATGTATATTTTTGCAAATACGTATGTCTGGATTCCGAATTTCTCCCTGCCGCACAGGCCGGTGAAACGGTATCCACGCCCAACCCGCCAGATTTTCCGGCTGGGTCATCATTTTCCCGGCTTCACTGCTTCCTTTTTCTTGATTTGCATACATGAATCGGGTATACTCTTATCAATGCGAGCGCCCAGGACGTCTAACGCTTCGGGCGCTCATTATATGCACCAACAGGGAGGATAACATGAAGCATTTAATCGACCCTACGGACCTGTCCCTGGAAGAGATCGATGAAATCCTGACCCTTGCGGAAGACATCATTGCCGATCCGGCCGCCTACTCCGAAGTTGCAAAGGGAAAGAAGCTGGCTACTCTGTTTTATGAGCCCAGTACTCGTACCCGCCTCAGTTTTGAGGCTGCAATGATCGATCTTGGGGGCAGCGTGATCGGCTTTTCTTCTGCGCAGAACAGCTCTGCCTCCAAGGGAGAAAGTGTTGCGGACACGGCCCGCATTGTCGAAAAATATGCGGACATCATCGCGATGCGTCATCCGAAGGAGGGCGCGCCTCTTGTCGCGGCGATGAATGTGAACATTCCGGTCATCAATGCTGGCGATGGCGGCCATCTGCACCCGACCCAGACACTGACCGATCTGCTCACCATCCGGGAAGAGGCCGGAAGACTGAACCACCTGACCATTGGATTCTGCGGTGATCTGAAATTCGGCCGCACGGTTCACTCCCTCATCAAACAGCTCTCCCGCTACAGCGGCATTCATTTCGTTCTGATCTCCCCTCAGGAGCTCCGCGTCCCCGACTACATCAAGGATGAGATCCTGGTGAAAAACCACGCCGAATTCGAAGAAGTGGAGGACATGGAGACTGTCCTGGGGAAACTGGATATTCTCTACATGACCCGTGTGCAGCGTGAGCGCTTCTTCAATGAAGCAGACTATATCCGTCTGAAGGATACCTATATTCTGACGGAGGAGAAGCTGAAGCTTGCGCTGAAGGATCTCAAGATTCTACACCCGCTGCCCCGCGTGAACGAGATTGCCGTCGAGGTGGATAAAGACCCTCGGGCCCTGTATTTCAAGCAGGCAGAATACGGCAAATTCGTGCGCATGGCGCTCATGATGAAGCTCCTTGGTCTTAAGAAGCCTGAAACAGCACCGGAAGGAGAGACAACAGCATGTTAAAAGTGGACGCAATTGACCGCGGTATCGTCCTCGATCACATCAAAGCCGGACACGGTATGCAGGTCTACCATTACCTGCACCTGGATGAGCTGGACTGCCCGGTTGCCGTTCTTCAGAAAGTAAAAAGCACGAAGATGGGAACGAAGGATATCATCAAGATCAGCGACCGGATCGATGTGGATCTCGATGTTCTCGGCTATCTTGATCCGAATATCACGGTCAGCATCATCGAGGACGGACATACCGTTGAGAAGAAGAAGGTAGAGCTGCCCGAGAAGATCGTCAATGTCGCAAAATGCCGGAATCCGCGCTGCATTACTTCTACCGAGCAGGGACTGGATCACATCTTCCGTCTGTCCGACAGAGAGAATCGGATCTACCGCTGCATCTACTGCGATGCCAAGGCGGAGAAGGATTCCTTCTGACACTGCACGCTGAAAAAGGGGGGCTCAAATATGACCAGAAAGAACCATCTGGCAGTGAGCGTGTGTTTCATGACCGCAGTTTCCATGGCGCTGACTGCCGGCACCCCGGCGCAGGCAGCAGCCTCCGGCAAGACTACACGGGTGACCGCTGCCGGTAAGCGCTCGAAAGCGCCGCGGGTCCGGAAGGGTAATAACATCGTTGCGCTGCAGTCCGGCACCACTCTCTATGTTCGGTTCCGGGCAGGGAAAACCAGAGCTTATCACTTCCGTTTCAGCGCGCTCCGCTATACCGACCGGAAAGTGCAAAGTCAGACCAAAAATTTTGTTCTTCTCTCCGCCAATGTGCAGAGGCTGAAGAAAAAGCGCCCGGTGCTGGTGAAGATTCCGAACGGATACCAGAAACAGCTGCTGTGTCTGGCTTCCCGGGAAGCCTGTCAGCAGTTGAAGGACTGGAAGTCTCCCAGCTCGCATGTCAGTTCCTCGGTCCGGGATTATGACAGGAAATGCCTGGATGAGTATCACTTCCGCTCTGTGAGGAAGATGACCCTGCACCTTAAGAAGGGACAGACCATCTATCTGGCGATGTCTGCCAACGGCAGCGGAGGAAAAGGAGCCCTGCGCTACCGGCTATCCATTCAGTAAACAGCGATTCAATATGAAGGAGAGATTATGAATCAGAGATTGAGAAAATGGTCCCTGCGGCTCGCCGCCACTGCCACGGCGCTTGCTCTGACGGCCACTGCCGGCACCGGGACCGCGCAGGCCGCATCGATGAGGAAGGTTACTGCAAGAGCTGACGCGAAGCAGGCACCCGCGGTAAAGAAGGGGAAGACCCGCATCACCCTGAGAGCTTCCAGCGAATCCACACCCCTTGGTGTTAAATTCAAAGCTCCCAGTACAAAGACCTACTCGCTGAAGTACAGCAATCTTCGCTTCAAGAGCGCTTCCGACCGCCAGAGATATGGGAATTTTGTATTCGCGTCAGCCAATGTACAAAAGCCCAGGAAGGGCGGCGGAGTCATGCAGATCATGAAGATCCAGGGCGGTTATCAGAAGTTCGCCTACTTCTGCTCCAAAGAATACTATTCCCAACTGAAGCTCAGTGCATCCTACGGCGTAGAGAGCGCTCTGGATCTGCTGAATACGGCTAAGGTTCGCGCCAGCAAATCCGTCAAGGTG
>CADBOY010000118.1 GCA_902796405.1 uncultured Lachnospiraceae bacterium
ACCTCTTCGGTGAGCAGGCCGTTCTGTGCGGCGGTGTCTGCGCACTGATGCAGGCTGGATTTGATACGCTGGTGGAAGCCGGCTACGATCCCCGCAACGCATATTTCGAGTGCATTCACGAGATGAAGCTGATTGTCGATCTGATCTATCAGTCTGGTTTCTCCGGCATGAGATACTCGATTTCCAATACCGCGGAATATGGCGATTATGTCACCGGGCCGAAGATCATCACTGAGGATACCCGCAAGGCGATGAGAAAGATCCTCTCCGATATTCAGGATGGTACCTTCGCGAAGGACTTCCTGCTGGATATGTCCGATGCAGGCGGTCAGGTACACTTCAATGCGATGAGAAAGCTGCACGCAGAGCATCCGAGCGAGAAGATCGGCAAGGAGATCCGCAAGCTGTACAGCTGGAACGAAGAGGGCAAGCTGATCGACAACTGATCGCGGGAAACTGCGAAAGAATCAGTATCATAGGAGGAAGCGGCCAGTCTGGCCGCTTCCTCTTTATCGGCTTTCGCCCACTGCGTCTGAGCGAGAGTTCCTGCTTTGAGAGCGCTAGGATCCACAATGTGAGTGGATGGCCTTCGTTATATTTCCCTGAATGCCTGAGTGCGCAGGAAGAGCTGCTGTCGGCAGTTCATCGTATCATCCGCACAGGAGGACTTGAATCATGCAAGAGATTACTTATCACAGCACCCGTGACAACAGTCTGAAGTTGACGGCGAGTCAGGCCATCCTGCAGGGACTGTCGGAAGACGGAGGTTTGTTTGTTCCATCCGAGATCCCAACTCTTGATATTCCGATGGAGAAACTTGCCAGGATGGATTACCGCCAGACGGCATATGAAGTCATGAAGCTGTTTTTCACTGATTTCACCGAGGAGGAGCTGAAAAACTGCATTGAGCGGGCTTATGACAGTAAGTTTGATACCTCGGAGATTGCACCGCTGGAGAAGCACGGAGACGCCTGGTTCCTTGAACTCTACCATGGAGCGACGATTGCCTTTAAAGATATGGCGCTCTCTATCCTTCCTCATCTGATGACCACATCTGCCAGAAAGAAAGGGATCACGAATGAGATTGTGATTCTGACTGCGACTTCCGGGGATACCGGTAAGGCGGCTCTCTCCGGATTTGCTGACGTTGCGGGAACGAAGATCATCGTTTTCTATCCAAAGGATGGCGTGAGCCCGATTCAGAAAAAACAGATGGTGACGCAGCGGGGAGACAATACCTTTGTGGTCGGAATCAACGGGAATTTTGACGACGCTCAGACCGGAGTGAAAAACATCTTTGGCGACCGCAAGCTTGGTCAGGAGCTGGATCGGGCTGGTTATCAGCTTTCCTCCGCGAACTCGATCAACATCGGCCGTCTGATCCCTCAGGTCGTCTACTATGTCTATTCCTACGCCAAACTTCTTGAGCGCGGCGTGATCCAGAACGGAGATCCGATCAACGTAGTTGTGCCAACGGGAAATTTCGGCAATATTCTCGCCGCTTACTATGCCAAACGGATGGGCACGCCGATTCGAAAATTGATCTGTGCCTCCAATGAGAACAAGGTGCTGTATGATTTCTTCCGAACCGGTACATATGACCGGAACCGTGAGTTTATTCTGACCTCTTCTCCGTCGATGGATATTCTGATATCCAGCAATCTGGAGCGACTGATCTGGCTTTGCGCTGGCGGAAGCGATCAGCAGGTCCGCCTGTTCATGGATCAGCTTGCCCAAACGGGTGTCTATACGCTGCCTGAGGAGATGAGGGGAGGACTGTCTGCTTTCTGTGGTTATTATGCAGATGAAGAGGAAACCGCGGAGAGCATTCGAAACTATTACCGCCATGACGGTTATGTGATTGACACACATACTGCTGTTGCAGCCCATGTGTATGATCAGTACCGGCAGGAGACCGGTGATGAGACACCGACGGTCATCGCTTCGACCGCAAGTCCGTATAAATTCACGCGAAGTGTGCTGGCTGCCATTGATCCGAAGTATGCCGGCGAGGATGATTTCGTCCTGATTGATCGTCTGCATGAACTGTCTGGTATGAAGATTCCGCGCGCCGTAGAAGAGATTCGGACAGCACCTGTCCTCCATCGCACTATCTGCGAAAAAAGCGAGATGGAGAAAGCGGTGCGGAAGTTTTTAAGGATCTGTGACTGAGCTGTGAGCCGCAAATTCTGCCGGCTGATGAACAGACCGGCAGACCGTAAGCCTAAGCCTGGCACTATCCGGCTGACTGGAATGAGATCAGCCAGCTTAGCTATCCATAGGGAAATCAATCATCAGCGGAGCACATCCTTTTCAAATTCCGGAGCAAATTCCCGGTAGTGAAGAGGCATGTTGCTTCGCTGTAGTTCATAATTGCGCCGTTCCTGTATCGCCGTGGATTGATAAAACGTCTTCCAGAGGTCACGGTATTCGTCAAAATGTCCGGAGAGCAGATCGTTTACATTCTCCGGAGCAAGCGACGACAGGAACCAGGTTTCGTTCTGCGGATGTACCGCAGCAGTTCCGCGGCCGACATCCAGGATCAGAAAATTCTCACCGGGAAGGCGATCGGCGAAGTGCGGAGTTACGAGTGTCAGCACATCCGCTTTCGGTCGGATCCGGGCGAACAGAACATCGTTCTCAATGGATTCGAAGCGAAGAAACTCTTTGAAGTAGTGGGATTCATTGCCAACGAGGCGGTCCAGCTCGAGCAGTCGATGAACCGCCGGATCTGCGAGCCGGTTCAGAGAGGAAGCACCAAACCGAAAACCGGTGAGAAGATAGCGGTAGATGTCGTCTGCCCTGGTAGCCTCTGCGGAAAGCATCGCCCGATATACATATTCCCAGGCTTGTTCCGAAATCTTCTGCCGGATAGCCCGGACAACTTTGGAGGTCTTCTCCGGGTCGGGGTCCACCGTAATATATCGGCAAAACAGCTCCATGTCATTGGCGCCGGTGTTCAGCTCCAGACGGAGACGGCGGTATCCGAGACGAGAAGCGGAGGCATCATACAGGCCGGTGCATATACCGGCGATGGAATCTTCACACAGGAATATGGTAGTCTGATCCATTTTATTCTCTCCTGGTGTTCACGGCCCGGTCAGCTTAGATGGAAATTTGGCGTTCACGGCCCGGTCAGCTTAGATGGAAATCGTCGAATAGCGACATCTGCCGGCCGGTTGGACCGGCGCTTTCGCTGAGAGCGCGGCAGTCTGCCCGTTCTCCGGCAGCGAGTTCTGCTTCCAGATACGCAGGATCAAAGCGAAGAGGGCGGTACATCGTTCCGCTGCAGGTCAGAAAGTAGCCGGCCCGTTTCAGAACTACGCCGCATTTCTTCAGATCCTCGAACGTCAGGTGCTGGTATCTTCGGGCCGTCAGTATACGCCGCGCGGAGCGGACCCCAAGGCCGGGAACGCGGAGCAGGGTATGATAGTCCGCTGACATGATCTCCACGGGGAAAATCTCGGGATGACGAATTGCCCAGCTGCACTTGGGGTCCAGCGCCGTGTTGAAAAACGGATGGTCTTCCGTGAGCAGCTCTTCCGCCCGGAATCCGTAGAAGCGGAGCAACCAGTCAGCCTGGTACAGCCGGTGTTCGCGCAGCAGGGGCGGAGGCGTTCCAATGGCGGGAAGCCGGCTGTCGTCGTTGATAGCGGTGTAGGCGGAAAAAAATACCCGCTTCAGATCAAAACGGTCATATAAGGCTTCCGTTACGGCAAGAATCTGCCGGTCTGTCTCCGGCGTCGCGCCGATGATCATCTGTGTGCTCTGTCCGGCAGGAACGAACCGGGAACCGGCAAGATGGGAGCCGGACAGAGGCATAATTCCGCTTCCCACGTCCGCCGGCGCCGGCGCGCGCGGAGGAATCACCTCTTCTGCGTCAGCGATCTCGCCGGGGGAAACCGGGGAGGATAGGCACTTCCGGGAAGGACCGTTTGCCGCAGATATCGGTTTCGTGTCTGGGTCCGAGGATACTGTGCGGTATACTGAGCCGGCGGGGGAGGCGTCCCTCAATGCCGCAGGAAGGACAGCCTGCTGTGCTCCCTTCAGCTTCTTCCTTTCTCTTGCCGCCGAGCGGTCCGCGGTAATTCCGTTCTGAATCTGCCGCATTGGCGTCAGTATCTTCTTCCGGCTTTTCGCCGGTGCCAGAGCTCTCAGGCCATCTCCCGTCGGCAGCTCCAGGTTGATGCTCATCCGGTCAGCCAGATGTCCGGCACAGGCGATCAGCTCCGGATCAGCTCCGGGGATGGCTTTGACGTGGATGTACCCGCGAAAATGGTATTCTTCTCTTAATATCCACAGCGTCCGGCAGATCTGCTCCATTGTTTCATTCGGAGAGTTCAGAATTCCCGAGCTGAGAAACAGTCCCTCGATGTAATTGCGCCGATAGAATTCGATGGTTAGGCGGCAGATCTCTTCAGGCGTAAATGTCGTGCGGACCGTGTCGTTGGAAACCCGGTTGATGCAGTAGCGGCAGTCGTAGATGCAGGCATTGGTCATCAGAATCTTCAGAAGTGAGATGCATCGGCCATCCGCGGCGAAGCAGTGACAGATGCCGCAGGCAGAGGTATTCCCGATGGAGCCGGACTGTCCGCGGCGGTCGATTCCGCTGGAAGTGCATGCTACATCGTATTTGGCAGCATCGGATAATATCGCCAGTTTCTGCTCGAGGGTCAGTCCTTCCTGTATCAGCACGATTTGGTCTCCTTTTCCGGGCAGATGCGGCCGGTTGTGAGATAGGATGGTGTCTTCCGGTCAGCCGCCGAACCTTGGACGATCCGGCGGCAATACTTCGAATACGCACAAATGTTCGAATCAAATATAACTCCTGACAGGCGGCACAGCAAGTCTTCCTGATGCAGAGGAAGTGATTCGTTTCGTGCGTTGCGGTCCGCTTTGTGCAGTCTGGTCTGGTTTCGTGCCACGTGGTCCGGTTTTGTGCAGTCTGGTCCGACTTCATGCGATGCGGTCTGGCTTTGTGCAGTCTGGTCCGACTTCATGCGATGCGGTCCAGCTTTGTGCAATCTGGTCTGTTTTCATTCGATGAGGTCAGATTTTTTGTACTTTGGTCCGAATTGGTCACGGGCCGTCTCGCTGCCCCTGCCCTTGACCGCAGAATCAGCGAAATGGCGCGGTTTCCCTGGCCTATGCCTGCAAATCGCCCGAACTTTGCGCCAGGTTGTCTTTTTCAGGGGCAGATAGTATAATCATCTTATCGTTATTGTCGGCATGGCACCTGACTCGCGGAAGGTTTGTCCATGCTGATTCTGTTCATATGTGCACGGTGAAGAGCGAAGACAAGACCGCAGAATCGATCAGGCCATGAGGAGGCAGATGGATTGAAAAGAGGGGAAAGATCAAATACACATGACATTATTCCGGGAAAAGCACATACGGCGGGCAGATTTTCCCAGAGCGACAGGAAGTTTCGGTTATGCGCAGGAATGACGCTGGCCATTGCAGCGGCAGCACTTATGATTACGGCATGGCCGGCATCCGCACAGACGAAGAGCGCAGCGGCTGCGGGCAGCAGCAGGGAGATATCCGCCCAGTCTTCCGCAGAATTGTCATCTCTTGCCGGGAAGAGCGGCCTGAAGAAAGTCGGCGGGAAGTATTATTATTTCCGCCGCGGCAGGAAGGTGCGCAGCACCTGGATGAAGATCCGGGGCAGGCGGTATTATTTTGGCAAGAACGGTGCTGCAGCGGTCGGCAGCCGGAAGATTCGCGGTTCCTGGTATATCTTCAATGCCAAAGGACAGCTGCTTGAGCCGGGCAAGACGAAGACGGTGAAAGTCAAGGGAATCCGGTACCGCGTGAAAAAAAGCGGAAAGGCAGCGCCAGGCGGGGATGCTGCCCGGACATATTGTTTTGGGAAAAA
>CADBOY010000119.1 GCA_902796405.1 uncultured Lachnospiraceae bacterium
CATCGAAGATGGAGTCCGGATTGACCTCCATGTGATTGTGTTCCAGGATATATGCCGCCAGCCGCTCCTTGTTCGAGCGCTTGATCGCGCGGTACTCGGCGCGCGCCTTCGGATCATCCGCATAAGGAAGCAGTTTCTTCAGCTGGGACAGATCCGTGATCCAGCCATCCCCGATCTTCCCTGTAATCCAGTCCGCCTGAAGAGGATTGCCGTGCAGCAGGAAACGCCTCTGCGTGATGCCGTTCGTCTTGTTGTTGAACTTCTCCGGCATCATCTGATAGAAATCCTTCAGCTCCCGCTGCTCCAGGATCTCCGTGTGAAGTTTTGCCACGCCATTGACCGAGTGGCTGCCAACGATGGCGAGATTCGCCATCCGCACCTGGCGGTCCCAGAGAATCGCCATCGCCTGCACCTTCTCCGGCTGATTCGGATATCTCTTGTGAATCTCCAGCACAAAGCGGCGGTTGATCTCATCGATGATCTGATAGACACGCGGCAGCAGACGCTGGAACAGGTCGATCGGCCATTTCTCCAGAGCCTCTGCCATAATCGTATGATTGGTGTAGGCGCAGCACCTGGTCGTAACATCCCATGCCTCGTCCCAGCTCAGCTTCTCCTCATCAATCAGGATACGCATCAGCTCCGCCACAGTGACAGACGGATGGGTATCGTTCATCTGGAAACATACCTTCTCGTACATCTTCCGGACGTCGTCGTGCGTCTCCTTGTAGCGTTCCACCGCGCGCTGCAGGGTCGCGGAGACAAAGAAATACTGCTGCCGCAGGCGAAGCTCCTTGCCGGCGTAATGATTGTCCGCCGGATAAAGCACCTTGCACATGGTTTCGGCCAGGTTCTGCTCCTTCGCGGCTCCTTCGTAATCGCCGCGGTCGAAATCGTTCAGATCCAGCTCCTGAACCGGCTCGGCGTCCCAGATGCGCAGCGTGTTGATCACACCGTTGCCGTAGCCGATCACCGGCATATCGTACGGCACAGCAAGAACCGACTGATATCCCTCCTGCACGTAGGTAAGCCGGCCATTTTCATCCGTCTCGTAGCGGGTATATCCGCCGAACTTGACTTCCTTCACGTGGTTGTCTCTGCGGATCTCAAATGGATTGCTTCCGCCGATCAGCCATTGATCCGGAACTTCTTTCTGATATCCATTCTCAATCTTCTGTTTGAACATGCCGTACTTATAGCGGATGCCGCAGCCATAGGCATGATATCCCAGAGTGGAGAGCGAATCCAGGAAGCAGGCAGCGAGCCGGCCGAGGCCGCCGTTGCCCAGCGCCCAGTCGCGCTCCTGGTCCTCGATCAGATTCAGATCCACTCCAAATTCCTCCAGCACCTCGGCGACTTCCTTCTGCGCGCCGAGGTTGATGAGATCGTTGCCGAAGGCGCGGCCCATCAGAAATTCCATGGACAGATAGTAGACCATCTTCACGTCCTGATCTCTGGCCCGTCTTCTCGTATCAATCCAGGCATCGATGAACTGCTCCTTGAGTGCGGACACGCAGGCGACATAGATCTCTGTCGGTGTGGCCTCATCAATGGTCTTTTTGGCGTTAATCTTCACCGTGTCTATGACTCTTTGGCGAAACAGTTCCTTGTCGAATTCAAAATGTTCCATACTGCCTGCTTTTCCTCTTCTTTCCTTATTCTCTCATCTTTAGTGCAGCCGAAGCGAACGGCCTGCATATGAACTTCCATTTTCACTTGCGCCTACTGTACACTAAAACGGCCGGCATTTCAAGTAATGTTGACGGAAACTCATAGGAACCGCGGAAAATCGTGCATTTCTGGCATTTTCCCTACCGCGCAGTCACCGGGAATTCTGCGGCAGAACTGCGAAATCGATTTCACATTTCATGCAGAATTCTGTAAAGTATTTCTGCTGTATTTTCATTCCAATAATATCCTGAGATGTCGGAAAATGCCGGTATTCCGGGCCGAAAAAACCGCCGCGGTCTGGGGCCGCGGCGGCTGCTTCATCTATACAAGCCAGAAAAAACGTCAGCTGTTTTTCTTCACGCCGAGCGTAACCTTCTCGCCGTTGATCTTCCAGTCCTTGACATAGCCGTCCGCGCTGCCGAGCACCAGGCTGTCGCCCATGACATCATGCAGCAGCTGCTCTCGGTTAGTCGTCAGAATGCGGGCGGAATCCTGGCTCACCTTCGCGAAGACGGTGATGTGGTCCATAACTTCAAACCCGGCTTCCTTGCGCATCGTCTGAATCTTGGACGTGATCTCCCGGAGGAAGCCCTCTTCCCGAAGCTCGGGAGTCAGATTCGTATCCAAGGCGACGGTCCACTCTCCGCTGCTCATCGTCTCATAGCCTTCCGTCTGCGCGGTCTCGATCAGAAGATCCTCCTCCGCCAGCGGGGCCTTGCTGCCGTCTGAGAGCGTCAGCGTGACAAAACCGGTCTCCTGCAGCTCCTTCATCGCGGCGCGGCCATCCAGTTCCGGAAGCATCTTCCGGATCTCACCGAGCTTCTTGCCGTACTTCGGTCCGACGGTGCGCATCTGCGGTTTGAACGTATAGGACGAGAAGCTGTCCGCTTCATCCGTGAACTCGATCTCCTTCACGTTCAGCTCATCCAGGATGATGTTGCTGTAGAACTCCCCCAGCTTTACCGGCGATTTGACAAACATCTTCGCGAGCGGCTGGCGGTTCTTGATGCTAGCCGCATTTCTGGCCGAGCGGCCGAGATTCACGATCTTCAGCACCGCTTCCATGTCCTTCTCCAGCTCCGGATTGATCCACTCTTCCTTTACCTTCGGGAAGTCGCACAGATGCACGGACTCAGGTGCCGACGCATCCACACGGCAGACCAGATTGCGGTACATCTCCTCCGTGATGAACGGAACCAGCGGAGCGGCGATCTTCGAGATCGTCGTCAGCACGGTGTAGAGCGTCATGTAGGCATTGACCTTGTCCTGCTCCATGCCCTTGGCCCAGAAGCGGGCACGGCTGCGGCGGACATACCAGTTGCTCATGTCATCCACCAGATCCTGCAGAGCATGGCAGGTCTCGGGGATCTGATAGTTGTCTAGCGCGGTGTCCACTGCCTTGACGGTGGATTCCAGCCGGCTCAGCATCCAGCGGTCCATGACCGTCAGCTTATCGAATTCCAGCGTGTGCTCCGTAGGATCGAAATCATCGATGTTGGCATAGAGCACGTAGAACGCATAGGTGTTCCACAGCGTTCCGAGGAAGCGGCTGCGGCCTTCTGTCACGGCCTTGTCATCATAGCGCTTCGGGATCCACGGCGCGCTGCTGTTGTAGAAATACCAGCGGATCGCGTCGGCGCCGTGCTTGTTCAGGGCATCCATCGGATCCACCGCATTGCCCTTGGACTTGCTCATCTTCTGGCCGTCCTTGTCAAGGACGTGACCCATGACGATGACGTTCTGGTACGGCGACTTGTTGAACAGCAGGGTCGAGATCGCCATCAGAGAGTAGAACCATCCACGGGTCTGATCCACGGCCTCGCTGATGAAGGCAGCCGGGAAGTTGCGGTGGAACTCGTCCTGATTCTCAAAAGGATAGTGATACTGTGCAAAGGGCATGGATCCGGAATCAAACCAGCAGTCGATGACCTCCGGCACGCGGTGCATCTGCTTGCCGCACTTCGGGCAGGTCAGCGTCACCTGATCGATATAAGGGCGGTGCAGCTCGATGTCATCCGGGCAGTTCGGAGACATCTCCTTCAGCTCTTCCCGGCTTCCGATGGCATGGCGGTATCCGCACTCACACTCCCAGATGTTCAGAGGAGTTCCCCAGTAGCGGTTCCGGGACAGACCCCAGTCCTGCACATTCTCCAGCCAGCTTCCGAAACGGCCGCTGCCGATCGTCGGCGGAATCCAGTTGACAGTGCTGTTGTTCCGGATCAGATCATCGCGGACCGCCGTCATCTTGATGAACCAGGACTCCCGCGCATAGTAGATC
>CADBOY010000120.1 GCA_902796405.1 uncultured Lachnospiraceae bacterium
GCGGCGACACTGGTTGGCGATACGACTTCGATGATGCTGGGTTCTTACGCCGGGATGGATTTTTCGTCCTTCTTCTGGTTCCATGGGCGGCCGGGTATTTTCTTTGCGGTCGAGCTGGGAGCGGTGATGACGGTCCCGGTGATGATGTATCTGTTCCGAGGTTATACGCAGCCGGTGCATGCAGCGGAGACGACAGATGTTAAGAATAAGATGCCGTCCGCAATGCTGGTGCTCCTCGTCCTGACGCTGATCGGGGTATCCTTCATCCCGGATAAGCCGGAACTTACGAATGGCATCATCTGCGCCGCCTATGCGCTGCTGACGGTCGTACTGGACGGAATCAGGGTTCGGAGCTCGGATCATGTGGGCAGCGCGATCAAGAGCATCGACTACGAGACACTGCTTCTGCTGTTCGGACTGTTCATCGTGATCGCCGGCATCACGGAAGTGGGCCTTATTGATGCTTTTGCCGGCTGGATCGTGAAGACCGGCGAGGGCAGAATGTTCCTCCTGTACACCATCGTCGTATGGGGATCCGTGCTGATTTCTGCTTTTGTCGATAACATCCCTTATGTTGCGACCATGCTGCCGGTGATATCGAGCGTATGCCAGACGATGGGAATCGAGCCGTATCTCCTGTATTTCGGGCTGCTGTCCGGTGCGACACTCGGCGGCAATATCACTCCGATCGGCGCGTCCGCGAATATCACGGCGGTCGGAATCCTCCGGAAGCATGGCGAACCGGTTACATTCGCGCAGTTCATGAAAATCGGCGTGCCGTTCACGCTGACCGCCGTCGTGTGCGGCTACCTGTTCATCTGGTTCGCGTGGAAATAGGGCCGCAGGAGATTAATATTAAATATCAAAGCAACAAAAGACCGGAACGAAGATCATCATCGTTCCGGTCTTCCAATTTCGTTACTTCATGCAGATTCGATATCGCAATTACTCTGCGATAACAGTACCCTTACATGCTCTTCCGGTGCAAGCTGCGTTGCCCTCATCTGTATCCAGATGTACAACCGTAGCCGGACCGCCGATTCTGCAGACAACATCACCGAAGGTCAGAGCACGCTTCATGCCCGTATCGATCTTCAGCTCAACAACCTGATTCTGCTCTACGCCCAGCTTGGCAGCATCTTCCTCGGTGAGGTGAACGTGTCTCTGCGCGACGATGCAGCCTTCTTCAGTATCAACCGAATTGCCGTTCGCTGCCGTGATCTTGATTCCCGGAGTGCCTTCCGTATGACCCGAAAGGCGGATTGGCGCATCTACGCCGAGGGAACGAGCATCGGTAGCAGCCAGTTCGATCTGAGTAGCCTTTCTCGCCGGTCCGAGGATTGCAACTCTCTCCATCGATCTCTTCGGACCGGTAAGAGTTACTCTCTCCTCAGCGACGAAACCGCCTGCAATATCCTTCTTCTTCTTGAGCTCATAGCCTTTGCCGAAGAGCTTCTCGATGTCCTCCTGCGAAAGGTGCACGTGGCGAGCACTTACTTCTACATTGACCTCTAATGTACCCATTGGACTATACCTCCTTGATTCTATTCACCATCTGCCGGCACGAAGCCGGCAGCAGTCTGATTCTTTAATTATTATATTCCATGTGTGCGGATTTGTCTACACTCGTGTTTTAGAAAGTGAACAAAAATCCGGTAAAAACCAATGCCACCGCGGCGGAGTCGGCCGGAAGTCCGGAAGGGACGGAAAACACTGTTTTTCCCGAAATTCCTTGCCATTCCAACGTGATTGTGATAATATTGTACAGCTATGGATATAAACGAGTCGTATATGCGCGAGGCACTGTGGGAAGCAGAGAAGGCAGCCTCTATCGGAGAGGTGCCGGTCGGCGCGGTGATCGTGCGGGATGGCGAGATCGTCTCCCGGGCGCATAACCGGGTGGAGATCGATCATGATTCTTCCGCACATGCGGAGATGCTCGCGATCCGTCAGGCTGAGGAGGCGTTAAATGCCAAGTGGCTTCTCGGATGCGACCTCTACGTCACGCTGGAACCCTGCGCAATGTGTGCCGGGGCGATGGTACTGGCTCGTCTTCGCAGGCTGTATATCGGGACGATGGATCCGAAGAACGGGGCCTGCGGATCAGTATTCAATGTCATACAGGAAGAGCGCCTCAATCATGCGGTTGAGACGGAAGTCGGGATTCTGCAGCCGGAGTGCAGCTCAATCCTGAAAGACTTTTTCCGGGAGATGCGGGCAGCGCGTGTACGGACAAGGCGCCGCGCGGCGAATGAGATCGGAAGAGCGACGGATAATACGGACGGAGGAACTATTTAATGAAAAGAAAGAGCCTGATTGCCGTGCTTGCGGCACTGATGGTAATGATAAGCACGGTGGCGGCTTTTGCAGACAGTGATGCATTTCAGCTGAAATCTTCATATCCGAAGAACGGACAGAAGAATACGTCCATCGAGAACGTCGGTGTGCAGCTGCATTTCAACCATTCCATTTCCAGCGCAAAGGCAGAGGCCAACAACGAGAAGTGCGTCAAGATCGTGGACAGCGAAGGCAAGGAGATACCGATCAAGGTGCTGACGAGTAAGAAAGAGAAGGGCCTGATGCTTGTTCTCGGCGACAGCACGAATGACAAGTTCAAGGTAGAGAATAACGCGGAATACACGCTGGTGATCTCAAAGGATTTTACGGATGATCAGGGCAACATGCTGGGACAGGAGCAGCGTCTGACGTTTAAGACGTTCAACCAGCGGCTCAACAACATCATCAATATGGTGATGATGTTCGCGATCTTCGGCGGAATCATGGTGATGACGATCCGTCAGCAGAGACAGCAGAGCGAAGGCAAGGACAAGTCCAAGGAAGAGAAGAAGGACGCACCGTTCAACCCGTATCGCGAAGCGAAGCGGACGGGTAAGTCGCTCGAAGAAGTGATCGAGGAAGAGAAGAAGAGAGAAGAGAAGGAAGCGCGGAAGAATAAACGGAAGAATAAGA
>CADBOY010000121.1 GCA_902796405.1 uncultured Lachnospiraceae bacterium
CACTTCCTCCAAGGCAGAGCAGATGATTACAAACGCGATCCAGGCGGTGACGACCAAGTCGGAAGTGAAGGTTTCCGTCCTGACCGGACTCAGCACGAATTCCGCGGAAGCAGTGGAATCACTCCTGAAGGACAATAATTTTCAGGTAGAAGAGCAGTCCATTACGACGGAGGACATCGACCCGGATGCCGTGATAGCGGTACTCTACGCTCCCTCAGTGGATCCGGACGAGTCCATGCTGAAGAAGCTGGATACCTGGCTGGATCAGGACGGCAAGCAGGGCAGGACCTTGTTCGTCTTCGCCGATCCGAACTATCCGGATATGCCAAACCTGCAGACCTTTCTCGGCGACTGGGGCCTGACGATGGAGGACGGCTGCGTGTTTGAGTCGGACGCGTCCAAGTACTACAATAATCCGCTCTATCCGGTCGCACAGTATGCTGATACGGACTATGCCGGCAACCTGGATACCGGTTCCGGAACGCTGGTCATGGCGCTCTGCCGGCCGGTCGATGTTCTGTTCGATGAACAGGACGGATATCAGACCGACGTCCTGCTGGATTTCTCGGAGACCTCCGGCAATGTCTCACTGGGATCGAAGACGCTGACACCGACGGGAGATGAGAAGGGCATGGTTCTCGCCACGCATTCCTACTACGGAACCGAGACCACCGAGTCTCATGTCGTCCTGTCCGGCGCGTCGGTGGATGCATTTGGCAGCGAGATGCTCGGCAATGCGGCGCTGACCAATTCCAAATACCTGCAGGGCCTGTTCAACCGGTTTGGTGAGCGGGAGAATGCGGTGGAAGCGTCGGCGGTGGATTTCTCCTCGCCGACGCACAATATGTCCGCGCTGGGAACGTACGCGGTTTCGATCCTGTTTATGATTGTGCTGCCCGCGGCAGTTGTGGTCTGCGGTCTGGTGGTGTTCCTGCGCCGCAGGCACCGCTGAATGGAGAATCCTATGAGGAAACAGTTAAAAACGCTTCTGATTCTGATGGTCTGCATCGTGGGACTGTGCGGCGCACTTGCCGCCGCGCATTTCCGCAAGGACTCGCCGGTGTCCGGTGAGTCCTCGGCCGCGAGCGGAACCGATGAGGCCGATAATACGGTTCTGCTTCAGAAAGACGAGTCTGAGGTAAAGACGGTGACCGTGACGAACGATTCCGGCGGCTATCAGGCATCGGCGGATGACAGCGGACTGCTGGCCATCCAGGATCTGTCGGGGCTTCCGGTGGACAGTACGGAGCTCTCTGATCTGAAGAAATACGCAGCCTGCATCCGGTCGCAGGATGAGATCGAAGGCGGGGCCGACCGGCTGGCAGATTTTGGGCTGGATCAGCCTGCGGCTACCGTTCAGATCACTTACACCGACGGAACTTCGGCAGAGATGTCGATCGGCGCGGAGGTCCCTTCTGCGGCTACCGCCAGCCGCTACGTGCTGTGGGACGGAACGGTACGCGTGATGTATGAACTGCACGTCAGTCCTTTCCTCGAAGGGGAGAGCGGCTTCCTGTCACGCCAGATCACTCCCGTCTATGATTCGGAGGATCCGAATTACCGCGTGACCTACCTGTCGGTCACCGGCGCAGGGCGGGACAAACCGCTCACCATCGAGCAGACGGGCACCACCGATTACGGTCAGGGCATGAAGCTGAACAATTATGAGATTACTTCGCCGGTAGAGGGGACATTCGACCTCTCGAAGGAAGATTATCTGACCTCCTTCTTCGGCATCAGTGCAAAGTTCGTGGCTGTCATTCATCCGGACGATGCCGACCGGGAGAAATACGGACTCTCTGAGCCCTATGCGTCGGTGGATGCGAAGTATCAGGATCTGGATACCGAGGAAGAGACAGAGATTCATTTTGACGCATCAAAGCCGGATGACGATGGTACGATGTACGTTGCAGTGGATGGCGTGGATCTGATCTATCAGTGCAAGGAACCGACCGGAGCGGTCTCTTCCCAGGATACTTCGGCGGTGAACGGCGAGGAGGCCCCCTCCGGGCTGACCTGGATGAACGCGAAGGCCGAAGAGCTGCTGGCGCGGACAGTGCTCACGCCTTACATGAATAATGTTTCCGGCATCGAGATCCAGACGGAGGATCAGACCTGGCAGATTGAGATTACGCAGGATAAAGACGGCAATGTTTCCGCGAAGATCGATGGGCAGGCTGTCGGCGATATCTCCAATTTCAACAAGTTTTACTATGTGCTGATCAGTCAGGAAGCGCAGTCGCTGCTGACGGACGAGGAGAAGGCGAAGACCGACCTGGATTCCCTGCAGCTTCTCGCGGCATTTACCTGGCATTACCGGGACGGAAGCAAGGATGACGTTGTCACCTGGTATGGAGAATCCAAGGATTCACGGAGTCTCACGGTAGCGCGGAACGGCAAGCCAGGATATCGTTTCTCCTACTCTTCACTGGAGCTGATTCTGAAGGATCTTAAGATGCTGAAGGACGGAGAAGAGATCACGGTGCGGTACTGAGAACAGGAACTTCCCATATTCCTGGATCAGACAAAGAGGATATCGCGATGGGTATCCTCTTTGTTTGATCTGTGCGAAAAGAGGCTATCCCGGCAGGGATATTCTGAATGCGCGAAAAGAGGCTATCCCGGCAGGGATATTCTGAATGCGCGAAAAGAG
>CADBOY010000122.1 GCA_902796405.1 uncultured Lachnospiraceae bacterium
AGGTTGTATCGGAGCTTGCCGCGGCGGATCCGGAGATCGAAGTCGTGGCGGGAATCGACATCAACACGGAGAAGAAGCAGGACTATCCGGTTTTCGCGGCACCGAAGGACTGCACGGTTCCCGCGGATGTCATCATCGATTTCTCATCGGCGAAGGCAATGGACGCGCTGGTAGACTACATGGTGAAGAAGAAGATTCCCGGCGTGATCTGCAGCACCGGCCTGTCCGAGGAGCAGATCAGCCGAATCCATGAAGCCGGGACGAAGGTAGCGATCCTCCGGTCTGCGAATATGTCGCTGGGAATCAATACGCTGTTTAAGGTCCTGAAGCTGGCTGCCCCGATTCTGACCGAGGCGGGATTTGACGTTGAGATTGTGGAGAAGCACCATAACCGGAAGCTGGATGCCCCGAGCGGGACGGCGATTGCTCTCGCCGATGCGGTCAATGATTCCGTGGGAGGAAGATACCACTATACCTTTGACCGGTCGCAGCGCCGGGAGAAGAGGGATCCGGATGAGATCGGCTTTGCCTCGGTGCGCGGCGGCACCATCGTGGGAGATCACGACGTCATCTTCGCGGGCACGGACGAAGTTGTCACGATATCTCATACGGCCTATTCCCGGAAGATCTTCGCGAAGGGGGCCATATCCGGAGCGAAATTCCTCGCCGGAAAACCGGCGGGACTCTATGACATGCAGGATGTCATCGGCGGAAAGGAGCTTTGATCATCATGGCAAGAGACAGATACGAGAGTCCGCTCGCGCAGCGCTATGCGAGCCGCGAGATGCAGTATATCTTTTCCCCGGACAAGAAGTTCTGCACCTGGAGACGCCTGTGGATTGCCCTGGCAGAGACGGAGAAGGAGCTCGGACTGCCGATCACCGACGAGCAGATTGCCGAGATGCGGGAGCACCAGGATGATATCAACTATGAGGATGCCGAGGCACGGGAGAAGGTGGTCCGCCATGACGTGATGTCCCATGTGTATGCGTATGGGCTGCAGTGCCCGAAGGCGAAGGGCATCATTCACCTGGGAGCGACCAGCTGCTATGTCGGAGACAATACGGACATCATTCTGATGCGCGAGGCGCTGAATCTCGTGAAGAAGAAGCTGCTGAATGTGATCCAGGAGCTCGCCGGTTTCGCGGAGAACAACAAGGAGCTTCCCACCCTGGCATTCACACATTTTCAGCCGGCGCAGCCGACGACCGTCGGAAAGCGGGCGACGCTGTGGCTGAATGACCTGGTGATGGATTATCAGGACATCTGCTATGTGACGGATTCGCTCTGCATGCTCGGCTCCAAGGGAACGACCGGTACGCAGGCAAGTTTCCTGGAGCTGTTCGGCGGAGACCATGAGAAATGCCGGAAGGCGGACCGGATGATTGCCGCAAAGATGGGATTCAACCGCTGCTATCCGGTGTCCGGTCAGACCTACAGCCGCAAGGTGGACAGCCGCGTGCTGGCCGTGCTCGCCGGAATCGCTCAGAGCGCTCATAAATTCTCCAATGACATCCGGCTGCTGCAGCATCTCAAGGAAGTCGAGGAGCCATTCGAAAAGACGCAGATCGGTTCTTCGGCGATGGCCTACAAGCGCAACCCCATGCGATGTGAGCGCATGGCCTCCCTGTCGAATTATGTCATGGCGGATCTGATGAATCCGATGATGACCGCGTCGACGCAGTGGTTTGAGCGCACGCTCGATGACTCGGCCAATAAGAGAATCAGTGTGCCGGAGGCATTCCTGGCAGTCGATGGAATTCTCGCTCTCTACATGAATGTGGTGGACGGACTGGTTGTCTATCCGAAGGTCATCGAGAAGCACCTGATGGCGGAGCTTCCGTTCATGGCGACAGAGAATATCATGATGGACGCGGTAAAGGCAGGCGGTGACCGGCAGGAGCTTCACGAACGCATCCGGGAACTGTCCATGCAGGCCGGCTACAACGTCAAGCACGAAGGAAAGGACAACAATCTGCTTGAGCTGATCGCTGCCGATCCGTCGTTTGGTCTGTCGCTGGAGAAGCTGAAGGCCTCCATGGATCCGAAGCGCTACATCGGACGTGCGCCGGAGCAGACCGAGGATTATCTGAATGAGGTAGTCCGCCCGCTTCTGGAGGAACATAAGGAAGATCTGGGAATGAAGGCGGAAATCAGCGTCTGAGTGAAGCCGCCGCGCCCTTAACGCAATCCGCCGCCATAGCATGGCCAGGGATCATTTCCGGTTATTCATACAGGAGAGAACGATGATTCAGGATATTGCGCCGCACGTCTATGACAATGCCTTTGCGGTCCGAAGAACTCCGCAGGAAGGAGACCTTCTGATTCTATGCCGGGAGGGGGAACTCCTTCTCCGGAAAGAGCAGGCAGCCGCTCCGGCAGCATGGCCGGAGGAAGATGGTACACTTTCTTTCCCTGCCGTGCAGGACATCCCGGATGTCCGGGCATTCTGGCGCGAGTGCAGGGAGCAGGATCAGGCGGAGCAGGATGCTGGCGACGAGCAGACTGAGCCGCGGGGCGGCGATCGGGCGGAAAATGGGTTTTACCGCATGGGCGGGGTGACGCTGGTCTATCTCTTCTGCATTGACCGCGTTGCCTTCTATGGAGCGGACGGAGGGAGCCGGGACCGGATCGCGGGCGCTCTGGCCGGTGAGTATGGCTGGGTCCCCTCCCGAAAGCTTCGGAATGCGCAGCCCAATGTGCTCGCCTATGCAGGAGTCACAGCGCTTCAGCTGGCCCGCTGGCGTGAAGAGCACCATTTCTGCGGAAAATGCGGAGAAAAGATGCGCCCGAGTGAGACGGAGCGGGCATATGTCTGTCCGTCGTGCGGGCTCGCCGTATATCCGAAGATCTCTCCCGCCGTGATTGTCGCTGTGATCGACCGGCGCAAGGAGGAACCGAGGATTCTGCTCACCAAATATGCCGGGAGAACCTACGCGAACTATGCTCTCATTGCCGGCTTCGCTGAGATCGGCGAGACTATTGAAGATACGGTGCACCGGGAGGTTATGGAGGAAGTCGGACTTCATGTGAAGAATCTGCGCTTCTATAAGAGCCAGCCCTGGTCCTTCTCGGACTCGCTTCTCATGGGCTTCTACTGCGAGCTGGATGGCAGCAGTCAGATTCACCTGCAGGCAGAGGAACTGGCTCTCGGGGAATGGAAGACGAGGGAAGAGATGCCGGTGCGCAGCAGCGATATCAGCCTGACCTCGGAGATGATGGAGCGGTTCCGTCAAGGGCTGGTATAACGGCTTTGCCAGGAAATAGTATAACGACTTCACCAGGGACGGTATAACGACTTCGGTCCTGTCAGATAAAAACATTAAAAATAGCGGCGAGACATATCAATGATGTCTCGCCGCCATTTTTTGCTCCGGTATCCGGAAATGTCTCGCCGCCGCTTTTTTTCTCCGGTATTGATCTGGTATCTGGAGATATCTCGCCCTCTCACCGGCTGAAGATACCGCACCGCATCACCTCACCGGTCCGAGTGCACGGAAGGGATCGTGCTGGTGGTGCGTTCATCCTGTGCGTCCTTACGGTTTTCCTGATCCGCTTCATCCGCCAGCCAGCCGATCTCGCGAAGGCTCTCCGGCGAGAAGATGGCGTCGTCCTCATTCGGAGAAAGCGAAGCGCTGTCCCCAGAATGCAGGATACTGCTGGGGCGGTCCAGCCTTACTGTATCACCGATTCTTCTGGTATCACCGCTGACCTCGTCCGTGGCTGACTCTTCCGCGGCTGGGTCATTTTCATCCGGCAAATCCGACCGGCCGCCATCCTCCTGAGAGGAGCCATCCTCAACCGAATCGCCGTGATCGTCAGAGTGATTCTCATACGGATCATCCGGACTATAGGAATTGTTCCCGTTTTGATCATCGCGGTTATCGAATTCATCTTCGTACGGACCGACGCTACCGTAGGCTCCATCCTCGTATTGGCCGCCGTGATTGTAGGAGCCATCTTCATACAGACTATCCGGACTGTAGAAATCATCCTCATATGGATCCCC
>CADBOY010000123.1 GCA_902796405.1 uncultured Lachnospiraceae bacterium
GCGCTTCTGCTCTTTGACGTCCATCGTCATCGGCATATAGACCGGCACCAGAGTTTTCTTCGCAAGTTCCGGCGCAGCCTGTACCGCGATCTGATAAGCCACGGTTTCCTCAGGGACTTTTCCGGGAAGTGCGATAATCTCATTCTCCTGGATCAGGCGGACTGCCTTCAGGGTCATCAGTTCCGGATCGCCAGGGCCAACGCCCACTCCATACAATATTCCTGTCATCTGGATTCATTCTCCTTGTATTGATTTCATTTTTGTGCGGCGCGTCATGCTGATCCGCTCCGCACCTCATTTGGCGCAGCTATTATTCCGTTTTTCCACATAAAGCCCATGCAGTACTCAAATATGGAGCAACTGGTCAACAACAAAAGTATACTCGTCCCGCAGGCAGATGGCAAGCCGCTACGGGGCAGCCACGCTTCGTTTCTGCCGTTTCAGAAGGAGATGGCTTGACTGGGAAAAATCAGGATTATGGATTTGAGTCATCATGAATTATTTAGATTCAATATTTGCTGTTTACGTCCTGATGAAGATGAAAGATCATAATAAAACAACCGGCGTGCTCTCACGCCGGCTGTAAAATAACCTGTAATCTTCTGCCTGGACTCTCCTTACATATTGACAGTTTCAATTGTATTTTTGGTCAAGCTCATTCATAAATTTGTCGAGTTCCGCCGGATCCATACCCCAGCCATTTTCCGGCTGCGGATATACTTTATTTTTCACTTCCTGGTCAAATTTTGCCATTCCGCTGATGTCATCCATCAGATTATTGGCATAAGCCTTCGCATGTTTAGCCATCTGATCCTGCGGCATAAAACCGAGAAGGTCAAAGATAACCATCTCAGAGCCGTCTGCCACTCCGCCTGCTGCTACCGCGATAACCGGAATGTGCAGATGTTTTGCGACCGCATCGGCTACCTCCCGGGATGTCATCTCGATCGTCATGCCAACCATACCGCTCTCCTGATATTCATAAGCCTGGCGGAAAATTTTCATGGCATCCTCAGCCGTCTTTCCGACACGGCGATAGCCTCCGAACCGTCCTGTCTGCCATCCGGAAAGGCATCCCACATGGCCGAACACCGCTATATGATTGTCAGACATTGCCTTGACAACCTCATTGGTAGCCCCCATCGGAAGTACGCTGTCTGCTCCGTCTGCCAGAATGATGGAACCTTCCTTAACCGCGGTAACCGGATCGGAATACTGCTGCGTCTGCATAACCGCTCTGCACCGCCGCGTGATGCTGCTCCTGTCATGATGTTATGTGTTCGTCAAAGTGTGATGACCGGATCGCTACGCTGTCATCATATTGTCCAAGCGTTACTCTGCTTTCTTCGGGCCCGGGAGGCAGCCTTCAACGGTAAAACTAAATGGTTTTTCCTGCATGATCATCATGGCACCACCGTTCACATTGACTGTCTCGCCGCACATGAAGTCCGACATCGGCGTGCAGAGGGCGTAGATAACAAGTGCCACTACGCCGGCCTTCGCCGCCGGATAATAGCTGTTCATGCCAATTCCAACCGGTCCTTCTCCCATATGTGCCGCGGAAGAAATGAAAACGATCTTGCCTTTTACCTTATCACGCACCATGGCGCGAGCTGCCGCCTGACCGAGGAAATAGGATCCCTTCAGATCGGTGTCGAGCACCCGGTCATATACTTCCTCCGGCAGATCCAGATAGGAATAGCAGGACCACTCTGCCGCGCAGGTTACCAGAATATCCGGCGTCGTATACGTTTTTTCTGTAAATTCTACGAGCGCATAGCAGTCTTTCACGCTGCGCACGTCCGTTTTACAGAAGGCAACGTCATATCCCTTTGCCATAAATTCACGAATGGCCCGCTCTCCGCGATCCTCCCGTATGTCAGCGATAACCACTTTGGCGCCCGCCTGGCAAAGACGGTTGACAACCTGATATCCAAGTCCGGAAGCTCCACCGCTGACAATCGCTGCCTTCCCTTCCAGAGAACAGAAAACTTTGTCAAGCGGCTGAACTTTGTCCGCGCATATCTTCGCAAGGGCTTCCGGGTCCGGCCGTTGTTGTGCATTTTCACTCATATATGCCTGCCTCCTTATACCAAATGCTTGCCAATCACATCAAAAAATTATAAATTCATTATATAAATCTCCCTGTTTTGAACACATACATAAAGTTATGCATTTTCTGGTTATATTGAGGATTTAACAGAGACTGGATCGGATATGAAAAATATAATGACGGGGGAACCGCTGCCTGACGCAGAAATGACACAGGCCATGTATCATTTTCTTCTTACCTGCAGCAGGGAACA
Source organism: uncultured Lachnospiraceae bacterium (assembly GCA_902796405.1). Lineage (GTDB taxonomy): Bacteria > Bacillota > Clostridia > Lachnospirales > Lachnospiraceae > UBA3305. The sequence continues at coordinate 2,307 of CADBOY010000123.1, forward strand.
CGATCCTTACGATTTTATGGCCTGCGTGGTTCGTGAGATTTATTCGCTGATTGACTACGACCAGGCGCGGATTCTTTCCTTTGATATTTCAGGGAAAATTGCTGGTTCTCTTTTGTACGGAGTATCTCAGCAGACCTGGAATCATTTTATGGAATACTATCAGGAAGATCTGGGCGGAAGCATTTATTCGCTGAAGGACCCGCTGCATCTCTCACCTGATCATAAAATCGAAGTATGTGACTGGACAGATTCGGAGCGAATCCGCTCTCATGAAGAATTTTACCGCGATTATGTGAGACCTCTCCATCTCACTCACTGCCTCGGAATCGGATTTTCTGACGCGGAAAACTGCCTGCGCGGAATCATTTCTCTGGACAGAACACGGGACGTTCCTTATTCCGATGATGAAATCCGCCTGGTCCGCGCTGTTCACCCTCTGCTCGAGAATTATCTGATCGACCTGATCAGCCCGGCCGCAGATGATTTTTCTATGATTTCATTTCTGGGTGACCAGTACAAGCTGACGAAAAGGGAACGCGATATTACGGAACTGATTGCTGGCGGTCTGCCTGCCCGTCAGATCAGTGAACGGCTGGGGTTAAGCATCAAAACCGTCTACCGACACATAGCAAACATCTATGAAAAAATGAATATTTCCAGCCACGAGGAGCTTTTCGCCCTGATACGAAAATACGACAATGCACGATAAAGCTATGTCGTAACAACGCTTGTATGCTACAATATTTTTATTGTGAATGATTATCCTGTTATTTCTTTGGACGTCCATGCAGACGATTCTCTGTTCAACGAACATGGTTTTCTAAGGCCGGACGGTTATCAGAAGATCCTGGCGGGAACCGTGGATACTTTCTTCCGCTCATCCGGGATGGATCTGGTCGGTATGAGAGAAAAGTACGGAGTGATGTGGGTCATGCTTGCCCTGAACGTTCAGGTGATCACACCCGTGCGCCCGGATGAGAATCTGACCGTCAGAATATGGCAGAGCGGCCGCAGCGGTCTGGTGTTCCGGCTGGAGACCGGGGCTTATCACGAAGATGGGACACCGGCACTGGCGGCGGCTAAGCTCTACGCATTGATGGACAGCAGGACGCGGCGGTTGAAATCCGGGTATCCGCATGATATCATGTAGAATGCTGCCCGGCAGAGCAGAAAACACTGCCCCTGTCCGCATCATCCTTTACGGTCTTGTCTTCAGCACCCTGCTTTTTGGCGCAGAATGCATGTATGGCAGTCTGTGGTTGATGCTTGCCGCATTCCGTTTATTACGAATATGATTTCGCCGGTGCAATTAAGATCATGCTATGTTCCGATTCGGCTATACATATTCCTTGTAGTGTGCCGCGCTATCTCAGAGCGGCAGAATGGAGTTTCCTATGAATAAAGTACGCACTCGTTTTGCTCCGAGCCCGACAGGCCGCATGCACGTCGGCAATCTCAGAACAGCACTTTATGCTTACCTGATCACCCGCCACGCCGGCGGTGATTTCATTCTCCGGATTGAGGATACCGATCAGGAGAGGTATGTTGAGGGCGCGGTCGATATCATTTACCAGACTCTGGCGGACGCCGGTCTCGTGATTGACGAAGGCCCACTGCAGGGCGGAGACGTGGGCCCTTACGTGCAGAGTGAACGGCAGGCGCAGGGCATCTATATGAAATACGCGAAGGAGCTGGTCGAGAAGGGAGAGGCGTATTACTGCTTCTGCACGAAGGAGCGGCTGGACAGCCTGAAGAAGACCATCGACGGCAAGGAAGTCTCCATGTATGACAAGCACTGCCTCAGCCTCACGAAGGAAGAGGTAGAGGCAAATCTCGCCGCCGGGAAGCCTTTCGTCATCCGCCAGAACATCCCGAATGAAGGGACGACGACATTTCACGATGAAATCTACGGAGACATCACGGCGCCGAACGAGGAGCTGGATGATATGATCCTGATCAAGTCCGATGGCTATCCGACATACAATTTCGCCAATGTCATCGATGACCATCTGATGGGCATCACCCACGTCGTCCGGGGGAATGAGTATCTTTCATCCTCGCCGAAGTACACACGCCTGTATCAGGCATTCGGATGGAAGGAACCGGTCTATGTGCACTGCCCACTGATCACCGATGAGAATCACCAGAAACTGAGCAAACGCAGCGGACACTCCTCATATGAGGATCTGATCGAGCAGGGATTTGTCAATGAAGCCGTGGTGAATTTTACAGCGCTGCTCGGCTGGAGTCCGGAGAACAACCAGGAGATCATGTCGATGGACGAGATGATCCAGGCCTTTGATTACCATCATATCAGCAAGTCTCCGGCGGTCTTTGATATCCAGAAGCTTCGCTGGATGAACGGCGAGTACATCAAGGCGATGGATGAAGAGAAGTATCTGGAAAGAGCTCTTCCCGTGGTCCGTCAGGTGGTGAAGAAGGATTACGATCTTGTGAAGATTGCGGATCTGATGAAGACGCGGATCGAGACCTTCCCGGACATCGCTGGGCCGATCGATTTCTTCGAGGAGCTGCCCGACTATGATGTCTCGATGTATACGCACAAGAAGATGAAGACCAATACGGAGAACTCACTGGAAGTCCTTCGGGACATCCTTCCCCGGCTGGAGGCTCAGGATGACTACAGCATTGACGCGATGAAAGAGCTGGTGAGCAGCTTCATCGCGGAGAAGGGACTGAAGAACGGCAGGGTGCTCTGGCCGCTCCGCACGGCGGTCTCCGGCAAACAGATGACGCCGGGAGGCGCTTACGAGATCATGGACATCCTCGGGAAAGAGGAGTCGCTCCGCCGGATCCGGATCGGTATAGACAAACTGGAAAAAGCAACCGCACAGGCGAAATAAGAAGGATACGGGGACAGACACAGACAGGCCGCGCCGGGAGGCGCGGCCTGTCTGGTAAGAGGGTGCGGAGTGCGGGCAAGCGTAGCAGGCAGGACATCTGCCCGCCGGGAAATGCCGGCGGGCCTCTGGCAGGAGAGAGCAAAGTGCGGCTCAGTGGTACAGGACATTAGTCCCGCCGGAAGGCAGGAAGATGGCCGGAAGGCGGAACGGCCTCTGCCGGAAAAGAAAAATCGATATTCTGACCGGCAGAATCTGCGAAAAAGATGGTAGATGGAAAACGGAGGGGAAAGAAAGGATGGCGTTAAGCGAGGCACAGTATGAGGCGGTGCATCATGGGAAAGGCCCCGCCATGGTCCTTGCCGGTCCGGGATCCGGCAAGACCCTGGTGATCACGCACCGCGTCAGAAATCTGATTGAGGGATATCGGGTGAAGCCGGATCAGATCCTGGTCATCACTTTCACCCGCGCCGCTGCGGAGGAGATGAAGCAGCGCTTCGCGCGTCTGATGTGCGGACAGAATCTCCCGGTCCGGTTTGGAACCTTTCACTCAGTTTTCTTTCTGATTCTGCGCTATGCCTATCGCTATACTGCCGCCAGTATTGCACGGCCGGAGCAGCGGAGGGCGGTGCTCCGCGAGGCGCTTCGCCGGAGCGGCTGGCAGCCGGACGATGAGCAGGAAGCACTGTCCGGAATTGCGGCGGAGATCAGTGAGCTCAAGGGAGATTTCGTTCAGCCGGAGAACTATTATTCGAAAACCTGTCCGAATGAAGTGCTGCAGAGCATCTACCGGCAGTATAACGAAGAACTTCGTCAGGCGGGACTGATTGATTTTGACGATATGATGGGCATGTGCTATGAACTGCTGAAAAGCCGGAAGGACATCCTTCAGGCATGGCAGCGGCGCTGGCCGTATATCCTGGTGGATGAATTTCAGGATATCAACCGCCTGCAGTATGAGATCGTGAAGATGCTGGCTGCTCCGGAGGGCAATCTGTTCATCGTGGGTGACGATGATCAGTCGATTTACCGTTTCCGCGGAGCAAGACCGGAGATCATGCTGGGATTTCCGGATGACTTTCCTGACGCCAGAATCATACGGCTGGATATCAATTACCGGTCTGTGCCTTCGGTGGTGAACGCGTCAGGAATGCTGATCGCCCAGAATGATCACAGATATCGCAAGAAGATTCGGGCCTCCGCAAAGAAGGACTGCCCGGTCGTGGCGGAGAGCTATCAGAACTTGCTGGATGAGAATGATGCGGTGATCCGGAGAATCCAGGAGTATCACAGAAGAGGCGTACCTTATGAAGAGATGGCGGTCCTGTACCGGACCAATCGCGCGGCGCGGGGAATGGCTGAGCAGATGATCCGGGTCAATCTGCCCTTTGTCATGGGGGATCTGATTCCCAACATCTATGAGCACTGGATTGCGCAGGATATCCTGACTTATATGCTCATTGCGGCGGGAAGCCGGAGAAGAGGAGATTTTCTCCGCATCATCAACCGCCCGGTCCGCTATGTCCCCAGGTCTGCCTTCCCTCATGAGGAGGTTTCCTTCGCGGAACTGCGGAAGGAGATGGCCGGGCGGGACTGGATGGAGGACCGCATTGACCGTCTGGAATTTGACCTTCGCCTGATTGCGCGGATGCGGCCATGGGCCGCGGTGAATTATATCCGGAATACGATCGGCTATGATGAATTTCTGAAGGATTATGCCGGCAAGAGACGGATCAGCGAAGAGGATCTGGTCTCTGTGCTGGATGAAGTCCAGGAAAGCGCGCGGCCATTTGCCACACTGGACGAGTGGATGGCATATATGAAAACCTATGCGGAGAAACTGGCCAGGCAGCAGGAGGCAGGAGGCGCAGAAGGCAGAAGCGGCGTTCAGATTCTTACGATGCATTCCTCCAAGGGTCTGGAATTCCGCGCTGTATTTCTGCCGGATGTCAACGAGGGAGTGATTCCCTCCGCAAAAGCTGTTCTTGACGCGGATATTGAAGAAGAGAGACGGCTGTTTTACGTCGCGATGACGCGGGCAAAGACCGCGCTGTGCATCAGCTGCGTGCGCGAGCGCTTCAACCGGCCGATGGCCCCTTCCCGGTTTCTGCATGAAACCGGTCTGCCCGTGCATGAAATCCCGGATCAGTCAACAGGCCGTCGTGAAAAACAGCCGCCAAAGCGATGGCGGAAAACCTGATTTGTCATATAATGAGAACCTCTCTTTTAAGTATTTCGAAAATACATATTGACTTATTCCCGCGTTAAAGTAAAATTTGAATCAAACATCCCTGTGCTTCGCCGGTTACCAGCGGACAGAATAAGGTGTCCGGAAGCGGAGCAGAACCAGGGGAGAAAAAAGGGGGATATGTATGAGATCAGTAAAGCGAGTTCTCACAGGCACCATGTCACTGCTGATGGCGGTATCGCTGACAGGAGGCGGTACTACGGCATTTGCGGCCGGCACCACGGCAGCGGAGACCACGGCAGCGGAGACCACAGCAGCAGAGACGAAAGCGGAAGAAACGAAAGCGGCAGAGACCGC
>CADBOY010000124.1 GCA_902796405.1 uncultured Lachnospiraceae bacterium
GCCGTGATCATGGCCCGGATTTCCTGGTTCTCCAGCGCCCGGTCCAGCCGGACCTTCTCCACGTTCAGAATCTTGCCCCGCAGCGGCAGAATGGCCTGTGTGGCGCGGGACCGCGCCATCTTGGCGGAACCGCCGGCGGAATCTCCCTCCACGATATAGATCTCGCAGTTGGCCGGATCCTTATCAGAACAGTCAGCCAGCTTGCCGGGAAGAGCCATGCTGTCAAGTGCTCCCTTCCGCCGCGTCAGATCTCTCGCCTTCCGCGCTGCATTGCGTGCACGCTGTGCCACAACGGCTTTCTCACAGATCGCCTTTCCGATCGCCGGATTCTGCTCCAGAAAATATTTGAGCTGCTCTCCGACGACGCTTTCTACCGCATATCTGGCTTCACTGTTGCCCAGTTTTTCCTTTGTCTGACCTTCGAACTGCGGATCCTCGATCTTGATGCTGACAATTGCCGTCATACCCTCACGGATGTCATCTCCCGTGAAATTCTGATCGCTATCCTTCAGGATCTTATTATCCCGCGCATAATCATTGAACGTCTTGGTCAGGGCATTGCGGAATCCGGTCAGATGAGTTCCGCCCTCCGGCGTGATGATATTGTTGACGAAGGTCAGTGTGATCTCATTGAATGCATCATTGTGCTGAAATGCCGTCTCCACATAGATGCCATCCTTCGTTCCCTCGAAGTAGATGACCTTGTCGTACAGCGGCGTCTTGTTCTTGTTGATGTACGCAACAAATTCGCTGATGCCGCCCTCGTAGTGAAACTTCACTTCCCGGGGCTCTTCCCCTCTGGTATCTCTCAGAACAATCCGGAGATTCTTGGTCAGGAAAGCCGTCTCTCTGAGCCTTGTCGCCAAAGTATCGAAATCGTAAACCGTTTCCTCGAAAATCTCCTTGTCCGGAAGGAAGGTAACCTTCGTTCCGGTAAGGAAAGGATCGCAGGTTCCGATGACTTCGAGCTTTGACATGACATTGCCGCGGGAATATTTCTGGCGGTAAACCTTGCCCTCCTTGCGGATTTCCACAACAAGCCACTCTGAGAGCGCGTTTACAACAGATGCTCCGACACCGTGCAGGCCGCCGGACACTTTATATCCCCCGCCGCCGAATTTTCCGCCGGCATGAAGAATGGTGAAGACAACTTCCACCGCGGGAATTCCCGCCTTCGGATGTATGTCAACCGGAATTCCTCTTCCATTATCCATCACGGTGACGGAATTATCCGGATTGATCTGAACGTCAATCGTATCGCAGAATCCGGCCAGTGCCTCATCCACCGAATTATCCACAATCTCATAGACCAGATGGTGAAGTCCGCGAGAGGATGTGGAGCCAATGTACATTCCCGGGCGCTTTCTCACTGCCTCCAGGCCTTCCAGAATCTGTATCTGTTCCGCATCGTAATGCGAGTTTTCCATGCTCATCGATTCAACTTCCTCTCTCTTGCCCTGCCGCCGCACCGGCGCCGGGAATAACGGTATCGGAAATCTCAGTCACGTTTCCCGCACGCACGAGAAACCGCCGGTCAATGTGAAGATTTTTCAGGATAAAATCATCCAGACCGGTACAGGTGACAATGGTCTGCACATTCCGGATTTCCGCCAGCAGATGACCCTGTCTCTTTGTGTCCAGCTCTGACAGCACGTCATCCAGCAGAAGAACCGGGGAATCTCCCGTGCGCATCTTCACCAGTTCAATTTCTGCCAGCTTCAGGGAAAGAGCCGCCGTGCGCTGCTGCCCCTGAGAGCCGAATCGGCGGACATCAATTCCGCCGATCTCAAACTTCAGGTCATCGTGATGAGGACCGCTCAGTGTTGCCCGGGCACCCAGATCCCGGGGACGCATTTTCCGCAGCTTCTCCGCGAATTCCTCTTCTGTCACATTTGGCTCGTAGCTGACCCGAAGAGATTCTTCCCCGCCGGAAATGCCGGCGTGCGTTCTTCCTACGATCTCTGCAATCTGCGAAGTAAATTCTCTCCGCCGGCGTATCACTTCCGAACCATATCGGACAAGCTGACTGTCCCACACGTCCAGCGTATCCATAAGCTCCGGTTTTTCTTCGAGGTCTTTCAGAAGATGATTTCTCTGTACGACAACTTTTGTGTAGTTGGCAAGATGATACGTGTAGACCGGATACAGCTGACACAATTCCATGTCGAGGAATTTTCTTCTCTCAGACGGTCCGTTTTTCACAATGGACAGATCTTCCGGAGAGAAGAAAACAACGTGAAGCTCACCGAAGAGATCCGACATACGCCGAAGCGGCATGCCATTTACGGCAACTCCCTTGCCTCTTCCCTTTTTCAGGTGAATGTCGATCCGAACCGGCACCCCGTCCTTTCTTGCACCCAGACGAACGTGTGCTTCGTCGCGGTCAAACTGGATCAGCTCCCGGTCCTTCGTCCCTCTGTGCGACCGGCCCAGTGCGCACAGATAGATTGCTTCCAGGATATTCGTCTTGCCCTGTGCGTTGTCCCCGTACAGAACATTGGTTCCATCAGCCAGCTTTAGATCCAGTGATTCATAATTCCGGTAATTCTGGAGTTTCAGAGATTCAATGAACATCCGAACTCCGTACCGTAAACTGGCGGTCTCCGGCGGTGATGACATCGCCGTCATAGCATTTTTTCCCGCGCTGCAGGCAAACTTCACCGTTGACGCTGACTTCTCCCTGCAGGATCGTTTCCTTCGCCTCGGCTCCGGTGTCCACAACTCCGGCCAGCTTCAGCGCCTGTCCCAGTTTGATGAATGCATCGCGGATTCTGATCTCTTTCATGTTTTTTCCTCTTATCGGCTGAAATTGATCGGGAGAATCATGTAATTGTAGTGATCTTCGTCATCCCGGATAAAACAGGGCGCCTTCGAGTTGATCAGGTAGATGGAAACTTCCTCATCGCTGATCACGCGCAGCGCATCAATCAGAAAGTGAGGATTGAATCCGATCGTCAGGTCACTTCCGCTTTTCTCCACGGCAACCTCTTCATGCATGGAGCCGATCACGGAATTCATGGTGATCTCCATGTTTCCATCCTTGATGTCGAAGATAATCGGCTTTTTATCGGATTCCCGGATGAGAAGCGTGGACCGCTCGATCGCCGCCAGAAATTCCTGACGATTCAAGGTGATCTTTGTCTCGTAATCATTGGAGATCATCTGATCTACATGAAAATACTCTCCCTCGATCAGGCGAGATATCACGATGGTGCTGCCGAATTCGAACATGATCTGATTTTTGGCAAAATAGAGATAGACGTCCTTGTCCTGCTCTCCCGGAAGGATGCTTCGGATCTCCGATAGTGTCTTGCCGGGAACGATGACCTCCGTCTCTCCGTAGGTATCCCTCAGGTCAATATTCCGGATGGAGATACGGTGGCCGTCCAGAGACACCACCTTAAGCCGTCCGCCGTTGATGGAGAACAATTCTCCGCTCATCATCGGATTGCTCGAGCTGCTTTCTCCGGGTGCAATGGAGAAAATCGTCTGTCCGATGACTTCCTTCAGTGCGAACTCGGAGATGCAGATATAATTGTTTCTCTCCATCTCGGGAAGCATCACAAAATCATCGCCCTGATGACCGGAGATGTTGAAATTCGCCTTGCCACAGTGAATCCGGACATTCTCGCTGTCCTCCGAATCAATATAAATCCGGTCATCCGGCATGCGGCGGACGATGTCCGAGAAGAGTTTTGCGTCCAGAGCAATGCGCCCGGGTTCGAGGATCTCTCCCTCCACCGTGGTTTCAATGCCGATTTCCGTATCATTTCCTGTAAGCCGAATGTCTCCGGCGGAAGCGTCGATCAGAATGCACTCCAGAATGGGCATCGGACTTTTGGCAGGAACCGCTTTCAAGACGATATTGATTCCACTGATGAGGTCCGATTTTTCAAATGACAGCTTCATAGATTCAGGCGCTCCTTCCGGCGCTGCGATGTAATGAAAGAAAGATATAAAGTATCAGTAATCTTAGTATTAGGGGCTGTGGATTCGTGGATAAGTACCTGCACCCCGCACAGACAGCGGATTTTCGCTCTGGATAACCCGGAAGAAAAGCCGTGGAAACTCTGCGGATAACTGGAAACTTATCTACAGGGGACTTTCCACTGATGGAGCTGGCTCAGATCCTGTTTTCCACTTTACACATATAATCCACACTGAGTTATCCACAAAATGTCTAAAAAATGTGAATAACTTTCGATGTCATCTTCATGAAGGATTGATTTTCTTCTTTAATATCTCAATCGTATTTTTCAGGTTTTCGTCTTCCTCCATGTCAGCAGAGATTCGATCAATTCCGTGGAGAATCGTGCTGTGATCGCGGTTACCCAGGTACTGGCCGATTTTCTGGAGAGGCGTGGATGTCATGTTCCGGATCAGGTACATGGCAATCTGCCGGGGGAAGGAAATCTCCTTGTTCCTTTTTCCGGACATCAGATCATTCGGCTCGAGATTGAAGTGATCCGACACAATCTCGATGATGTATTCTGGTGTGATCTCACGAACCGGATGGGAAGATATGTGATCTTTTAGCGCTTCTTCGGCGAGAGCCAGGTTGATCTCGCTCTCCGTCAGCCGCGACATGGCGACCACCTTGGTCAGGGCTCCCTCCAGTTCCCGGATGTTCGACACGATGTTGGTGGCAATGTAAGTAATCACTTCATTGTCGATATTGTAGCCTTCCAGTTCCTCCTTCTTGCGGAGAATGGCCATTCTTGTTTCGAAATCCGGAGCGCCGATATCCACGGTGAGACCCCATTCAAACCGGGACCGAAGCCGCTCCTCCAGTGTCTCGATGTCTTTCGGCGGACGATCGCTGGAGAAGATGATCTGCTTCTTGGCTTCGTACAGAGTATTGAATGTGTGGAATACTTCTTCCTGAGTACTTTCCTTATTAGAAATAAACTGAATATCATCAATCAGCAGGACATCGATATTCCGGTATTTTTCACGGAATTCCGTTGTCGTGATGTTGTTCTTGTTGCGGATCGCGTCAATCAGCTCATTGGTAAAATTCTCACTGGTCACATAGACAACCTTCATCTCCGGGTTGTTTTTCAGGATGAAGTGGGCGATGGAGTGCATCAGATGTGTCTTTCCGAGACCCACGCCCCCGTAGATGAACAGCGGATTATACACTTCTCCGGGGGATTCGGCGACGGCAAGGGAAGCGGCATGAGCCATCTTGTTGTTGTTGCCGACCACAAAGGTATCAAAAGTATACCTCGGATTGAGATTCGGGTGAGGAGTGGCAGCGGTACTGCGCGGCTTCGGCGCTGCTGTCTCGGTATCCGGTGTAATAAAGCGGATTTCGCAGTGTATACCGGTTACCTCTTCGATTGCCACCTGCATGAACAGGTGATACTTCTTATTAATATATTCCGCACCGTTTTTATCTCCCGGAAACAGGAGCGTCAGAATGCCGTCCTCCAGGGAGACCACCTTCAGAGGGTCAAGCCACGTGTTGAACGATACATCTGTCAGCTCATGCTCTTCCTTGAGGTAATTCAGGATCTCTTTCCACTTGTCTTCAATTACCTGAGACATGAAATCCTCCTGGAAATCGCTGATACGCCAATTTAAGATACATCAGCTATTTTATAACAAAGCCCCCTCTTTTTCAATGTTTTGTTCTCTTATGCATTTAGTCACTTGTGCATAACTTATACACAAGTGAAAGCAAGAAAATACGCCATTTTCCGATCTTATGAATATAGTTGCGCACAGTTTAATCACAGAGTTATCCACAAAAATGTGCACAATTTGTGGATAAAAAAGATCTTGACGGAGATATTCCCATTGCATATAATAGAAACGCTGTTATTTTTAAATAAAGGAGGTGTATCCTCATGAAGATGACGTTTCAGCCGAAGAAGAGACAGAGATCGAGAGTTCACGGGTTCCGTGCCAGAATGAGCAGTGCAGGCGGAAGAAAAGTGCTTGCAGCCCGCAGAGCAAAAGGCAGAAAGAAACTCACCGTCTGAGCCGCTGCCAAAGCGGCTTCTCTTTGTGCCAGTATATAATTCCAGCGAGAGGCAGAGGGACAGTCTTCTCTCTGTCTGTTTGCGTCAATGAACTTTTTGGGAGACGGCATGAAGAAATTTCAATCGCTGAAGAAAAATCAGGATTTTTCCGAAGTCTACCAGCGAGGCAGATCCTACGGAAACCGGCTTCTCGTTATGTATATTCTGGAGCAGGGGCAGGATCATGAAGCGCGTGTGGGAGTTTCTGTAAGCAAAAAAACCGGGAACAGTGTAGTACGGCATAGAATCAAGCGGCTGGTGAAGGAATATTTCCGCAGCACAGCAGAGTGCTGGAGTGACAGCTTCGATTATGTGATCATCGCAAGAAAGGAAGCCAGCGGCGCGGATTTTGAGAAGATCGGAAGCGCCCTGATCCACCTGGGAAAACGTCTGAAGGTTTATTCGGAAAAGATATCAGAAGAGTAAATTTCGAATAAGGGAGAAGAAGATGAAGAGACTGGCTGTTTTTCTGATTCGTTTTTATCAGAAATATCTTTCTCCCCTGAAGCACTATTCGTGTTGCAAGTATTATCCTACCTGTTCACAGTATGCACTGGAAGCGATTGAAAAATATGGTATTCTGAAAGGCGGCGCTCTCGCATTCTGGAGACTTCTGAGATGCAATCCATTCTCAAAGGGCGGAATCGATCCTGTGCCGTAAGAAGAAAGAGCGAATACCTGAGGTATCCGCTCTTTGTCATGAATTAGGGAGGACCTTATGACCTTACTGGCCGCATCTTCAATGGCAGACTGGCCGATCATAAAACAGATTGCCTATCTTCTTGGATTCCTGATGAGAGGAATTTTTCTGCTTTTCGGACATTTCGGAATCTACAACATCGCCCTCTGCATCATTATCTTTACGATTGTTACCAGACTTATTCTCTATCCGCTTACGGTCAGACAGCAGAGATTCTCCAAACTGAATTCGGTAATGGCTCCGGAGATTCAGGCGATTCAGAAAAAGTACGAAGGCAAGCGGGACCAGGTTTCCATGCAGAGAATGCAGATGGAACAGAGGCTCGTTTATGATAAGTACGGTGTGTCCATGTCGGCCGGGTGCTGGCCTTCGCTGATCCAGCTGATTATTCTGTTCGCCCTTTATCCCGTTGTATATGATCTGGAGCGGTATATTCCGGAACTGGCGAATTTCTCCGCAGATCAGCTGAAGGCGATGTATACGTTCTGCGGGATCTATCTGAAAGACCGTCCGACTCTTGGCCTTCATGCTTCAGTACTGATTCCGATTCTCGCCGGTGTGCTGCAGTTCATTTCCACGCAGCTGATGATGTCGGCGCAGGGAAATACTTCCACCGGTAACAGCACGGCGGACAGTATGCAGAGCAGCATGAAGACGATGAATTATGTCATGCCGGTCATGTCTGTTGTTTTCTGCTTTACGTTCCCTGCTTTCATCGGAGTGTACTGGATTGTCATGTCTGCGGTCATGATCGTACAGCAGCTGTTCATCAACCGTCATCTGAAAAATCTGGATGTCAACGAGATGATCCGCAAGAATGTGGAGAAGAAGAATAAGAAGCGGGCCAGGCAGGGTCTTCCGCCGATCAATGACAAGGCGAATATCAACGCGAAAAAGCTGAAGTATGACATGCAGACGCAGCCGAAGAGTTCTCTGGCAGAAAAATCACAGGTGAATACCGAGGCGCGCGACGCAAAGATCAAGGAATCCACAGAGTACTATAATTCGAAGACGGTGAAACCGGGGAGTCTTGCGGCAAAGGCCAATATGGTCAAAGAGTACAACGAAAAGCACGAGAAAAACAAGAGAAAGTAACGATCACAGATCAGCCGTTTTTAGCAGGCGGACACAGACTGCAGACTCGAATCGTACGGTCAGTGATGAGCCTCCGGGATATAACTGTTAGTGAACATCCTCCACTGGCCGGAATAATCCTCTGCCGGAGAAGCAGAGGAATACCAAAAGGCAGTAAGTATGGAATACGAAGAATTTTCGGGGAAAAATCTGGAAGCTGCCCTTCAGGAAGCTGCCGATCACTTCGGCGTTCCGCAGGAAGAGCTGGAGTATGAAGTGACAGAAGAAGGAAGCAGCGGTTTTCTTGGATTCGGTGGGAAACCCACGGCAATCCGTGCGAGAAAGAAGTTTTCGCTGACTGATGAGGCGGAGAACTTCCTCAGCGAAGTTCTTGGCGCGATGAATATGGATATCACTCTTCAGACAACATATGATGAAGAGGAGAAGACAATCTGCATCGATCTTGTCGGAGATGATATGGGCATTCTGATCGGTAAGAGAGGTCAGACCCTGGATTCTCTGCAGTATCTTACCAGTCTTGTGGTGAATAAATCCACCGACGATTATGTTCGCGTAAAACTGGACATAGAAAATTACCGTGAGCGCCGGAAAGAAACACTGGAGACTCTGGCCAGGAATATTGCCAGCAAGGTGCGCCGGACAAGAAGAGCGGTTTCCCTTGAGCCGATGAATCCTTATGAGCGCCGCATCATTCACTCTGCACTGCAGGGGGATCGGTATGTGACAACCAAGAGCGAAGGAGAAGATCCGTATCGCCATGTTGTCATCCTTCTGAAGAATCCATCAGAGGGAGCACCGGAGAGAGGCGGAAGATATAGTGGAAATCGGGGCGGACGCGGAAGAAACAATTACCGCGGAAACCGTGGAGACCGGTCTTCTTCTGGTCGTTATGGAAATATGTCCCGATATGATTCAGAAGAGGAATCCGGCAAAAAGGATGACCGCATGGATTCCCGCCCGGGAAGACGCGGTTATGGTTCCCGTTATGGATCAGGAAGAGATTACCGCGGAGGTTCGCGCTATAATAACAATCGCTCTCATTATGGCAAGGACGGAGATTTCTATAAGAACTCCATGGATTTTTACCGGGATGACGAAAAACAAAATGATGATGAGCATGTGAATTCTGCCCTGTCCCAGTCGAACAGCCGCTACGGCAGATACGACGAGGACTCTTCGGATTTCGGCGAAAAAGAAAATCGCGCAGATATCCATTCCGCATTGGGAGAAGAGTCTTCTAACGAGCGTACCAATCGAGTTCCGGCACAGAGCGACAAGACACATTCTCCTGAGGACGGAGAAGGCTTCGATACACGAAAGAAAGCGGATTCTTCCGCCGGAAAGGCGGCTCAGGATGTCGACCGAAAGGCGATCATCAACAAATACAATAATGTCATTGAAGATGATATTGCGATGAGCAGCTACCGGAAAAACGGTGACGGAAGTCCGGATAAGGCCTGAACTGCGTCAGAACGATTTGCCAGGTATTTGGTCCGGGCAGCAGTTGCTGCAGTATCTGATCCAATCGAATATCCGTGAGTGCGTAACATGCAGTTACCACCATGCACAGGCTGCTGCGGTTTCGCGGCAGCCTGTTATTATTTATGAGCACTTATGGAAGAGCATGTCAATGACGGCGGGCCGAACCAGTATCAATTTGTCCACAAAAGTGGAATTCGAGACAACAGTTTTCCACAATTTACCGTGATAAACTCTATAAACTGTGCAAAACCGGCGGGAAACCGTGGAAATATCTGAACGGATGCCGGAAGATCCGCGAAATACAGAGAAATATGAATACAGATACAATAGCTGCTATTGCGAGCGGCCTGACACAGTCGGGAATTGGCATCATCCGTATCAGCGGATCGGATGCTGTCGCTGTTGCTGACCGCGTTTTTTTCATGAAGAACAAAAAAATTGCCGATATGCCATCCCACACCATTCACTATGGTTCCATTCGAAGCGGCGGGGAGAAAATCGATGAGGGAATCGCCCTGATCATGCTGGCTCCGCACAGTTATACGGCAGAAAATGTAGTTGAAATTCAATGCCATGGCGGTCCGCTGGTGATGCGGAAAACGCTGCAGGCTGTACTTCAAAGTGGAGCCAGACTGGCCGAGCCGGGAGAGTTCACCAAAAGAGCGTTTCTGAATGGAAGAATTGACCTTTCACAGGCAGAGGCCGTTATGGATGTCATCCGGGCACAGAATGATTTTGCGCTGCATTCCTCAGTCAGCCAGCTCTCCGGTATGCTCTCGGAGAAAATCCGGAAGATGAGGTCGGAAATTCTATATGAAGTGGCTCATCTGGAAGCGGCATTGGATGATCCGGAACATCTGCCGCTGGATGGCTACTCAGAACATCTAGCCGATGTCCTGCATCAGCTGATTCCCGAGATCTCGGAGCTGATTCGCCATGCGGAGAGCAGTGAAAAGCTCTCAGAGGGAATCCGCACAGTGATACTGGGCCGGCCGAATGCGGGAAAATCCAGTCTGCTGAACTGTCTTCTCGGCGAAGAACGGGCCATCGTCACGGATATTGCCGGAACTACACGGGATACTCTCGAGGAAAGCATTCGGCTGGATGGGTTCTCCCTTCGCCTGGTCGATACGGCCGGTATTAGAAAGACGAATAATATAGTCGAAAAAATGGGTGTCAGCCGGGCAATGCAGCAGGCAGAAGATGCCGATCTGATTCTCTATGTGGTTGACTCTTCCAGCCATCTGGATGAAAATGATAAAGAAATCATCCATTTATTGAAAGGGCGTAAGGCCATCGTTCTTATGAACAAATCGGACCTTCCGCCGGTTATTGACCGAAAGCAGCTGATGGAGCTGACCGGTCAGCCGGTAATTGCAATCTCAGCTAGAGAAGGAACGGGGATGGAAGAGTTTCGGCAGAAAGCGGCTGAGCTGTTTGACATTGGAGAGATTGGAAAGAATGACCAGATTGCAGTCACCAGCGTGAGACACCGTGAAGCGCTGGCGGATGCTCTTCATTCACTGGAACTGGTGGAGCGCAGTATCGATGACCAGATGCCGGAGGATTTCTATACCATTGATCTGATGGATGCTTACCGGTCACTCGGATCGATTATCGGTGAAGAGGTGGGAGAAGATCTGATCAATGAAATATTCCGTAAGTTCTGTATGGGAAAGTAACAGAAACAGTGAAGAAACCAGATCATCCGAAAGGCGGAGATAGCAGTGAATATCAGGGAAACATGTGATGTTGTCGTAATTGGTGCCGGTCATGCCGGCTGCGAGGCAGCTCTGGCAGCGGCAAGACTTCGCATGAAAACCGTATTGTTTACCGTGAGTGTGGACAGCATTGCCATGATGCCCTGTAACCCGAATGTCGGAGGCAGTTCCAAGGGACATCTGGTTCGTGAGGTCGATGCGCTTGGCGGAGAGATGGGTAAAAATATCGACCGGACCTTTATTCAGTCCAAGATGCTCAACCAATCCAAGGGTCCCGCTGTGCATTCTTTGCGGGCGCAGGCCGATAAACAGGAATACAGCCGGTCCATGAGAAAGGTGATTGAGCATACAGAGGGACTTCGGATCAAACAGGCGGAAGTTGCGGAAATACTGACGGAGAATCACCATGTAACCGGAGTTCGCACTGTGAGCGGCGGTGAATATCTCTGCCGTGCGGTGATACTCTGCAGCGGAACCTATCTCAAATCCCGATGCATATTCGGAGATGTGAGTTATTACACGGGACCGAATGGACTTCAGGCAGCCAATCATCTGTCGGATTCTCTGAAAAAACTCGGAATCCGTCTGCTGCGCTTCAAGACCGGTACTCCGGCACGTGTCGACGGCCGTACCATTGATTATTCGAAGATGGTAGAGCAATTCGGCGATAAACGGATTGTTCCTTTCTCCTTTACGACGGATCCCGAAAGAGTACAGAAAAAACAGGTTTCCTGCTGGCTCACCTATACAAATGAAGAGACGCACCGACTCATCCGGGAGAATCTGGACCGCTCCCCGCTCTATTCCGGAAAGATTGAAGGAACTGGCCCGAGATACTGCCCGTCGATCGAAGATAAAGTGGTCCGTTTTGCAGACAAGAAAAGGCATCAGCTGTTTATCGAGCCGGAGGGAAATTATACGACGGAGATGTATCTCGATGGTATGTCGAGTTCTCTTCCTGAAGATGTGCAGCATGCGATGATCCATACGGTTCCCGGACTGGAACACGCGGAAAGTGTGCGCAATGCCTATGCAATTGAATATGACTGCATTGATCCGAATCAGCTGGATTCCTCTCTGGAATTCAAAAAGATATCCGGTTTCTTCAGTGCCGGTCAGGCCAATGGAAGTTCTGGTTATGAAGAGGCGGCGGCTCAGGGAATCATCGCAGGGATCAACGCCGCCAGAAAAATTCAGGGAAAGGAGCCGGTGATTCTGGACCGGTCCCAGGCATATATCGGAGTCCTGATCGATGATCTTGTGACCAAGGAAAATCATGAGCCATATCGAATGATGACTTCCCGCGCCGAGTACCGACTGCTTCTTCGCCAGGATAACGCAGATCTTCGTCTGACGGAAATCGGACATGAGGTGGGGCTGATCTCCGAAGAGAGGTATCAGAGATTTGTTAAGAAAAGAGACTCCATTCGTAGGGAATGTGAAAGAGTGAAGACTTCCACCGTCGGTGGGGCGGATAAAGTGCAGCAGTTCCTGAAAAAATGGAATTCCACTGAGCTGAAATCCGGAGTCACACTCGCGGAACTCATCAAGCGTCCGGAATTGGATTATCAAAAAATAGCGGAAATTGATGAAAAGCGGCCTCCACTTCCGGAAGATGTACAGGAACAGGTGAATATTCAGATCAAATATGAGGGATATATTCTGCGTCAGATGCGTCAGGTCGAGCAGTTCCAGAAGATGGAAGGAAAGAAAATTCCCTCCGATCTCGATTACTCTGAGGTGAAGAGTCTGCGCAATGAAGCCGTACAGAAACTGAATCAATATCGGCCGCTGAATATCGGACAGGCATCCCGAATCGCCGGTGTATCCCCGGCAGATATCTCGGTTCTTCTCGTGTATCTGGAACAAAAGAAGCGAAGAGAGAATGCCTATGCAGCAGGCAAAGAAGAGGAATGAGTATGAATGACTCGGAAAAGAAACAGTATCTGATTGAAAGTTTCCAGAAGTTCGGACATTCGCTGAGTGAAAAACAGGTCGTACAATTCCTTACCTATGAAAAACTGCTGGAGGAGTGGAACCAGAAAATCAATCTCACTGCGATAACAGATTATGAAAATGTGGTATGGAAACATTTTATTGACAGTGTTTCCGTCTGTCAGTCCACCTATGTTTCACGTGAAACATGGGGCGGTAAATTGATTGATGTCGGAACCGGAGCGGGATTTCCTGGAATTCCTTTGAAAATCCTGTTTCCCCATCTTTCCATTACCCTGCTGGATGCACTCCAGAAGAGACTGAATTTTCTGGAAGAGGTTGTGAGTACATGCGGTCTTCAGAATGTGGAATTGGTGCATGGAAGAGCGGAGGATGTGGCACACAATGAGCACTATCGGGAGAAATATGATCTCTGCGTGTCGAGGGCGGTTGCCAATATGGCGGTTCTATGCGAGTACTGCCTTCCCTTTATCCACCGCGGCGGCCATTTTATCGCCTATAAAGCCGGTGACGCGATTCCGGAAATCCGGACTGGTGAAAAATCAGCGGCAATATTCGGCGGTGAGATCAAATCTATTGAATCCTTTACGATTAATGGTTCCGATCTGGCCCGCGTACTTGTGGATATTCGAAAAGTGAGAAATACACCGAAAAAATACCCGAGAAAGGCCGGTGTCCCGTCGAAAAAGCCGATTCAATAAGAGGCGGAATATCGTTCAGTAAAAGGGTTTAAGAAGAGATTTTCCCTGTGTCAGTTGAGTGGGTAATGGAAGTGAAATGGAAAGACAGGATGAGCCAATGGAAGATGAACTGATAAAGCTGATGGAGCAAAGACGCAGCATTCGGAAATACCAGCATAAGGAAATTCCGGATACTGAGATTCGCCGTATTCTGGAAGCAGGAATTCTCGCACCGAGCAGTAAGAATATCCGTCCAGTGGAATTCATTGTGGTGAAGGATGCCGAGAAACTGGAAGCACTTTCAAAAGCCAAGATGGGCGGTGCCGGTCATCTCAAGAACGCAGCTTGTGCTATCGTATGCATTGCTGATACAAGGAAAGCCGATGCCTGGGTGGAAGACTGTTCCCTGGCTATGGGATATATGATGCTGATGGCAGAACACCTGAATATCGGCAATGTATGGACTCAGATTCGGCTTAGGAAAACTGCTCTCGGTGTGTCAGCGGAAGAAATAGTACGTAGGCTGCTTAATATCCCGAATTACTATGCAGTGGAAGCAATCCTTTCCCTTGGTTATCTCGCAGAAGAAAAATCACCAAATACAGTGGAAAAGCTGGAGAAGAACGGAACGATTCATTCAGAATCATTCATGTAAGAGATAAGATAGCGGCTGCGGAAAGAGCGGCCGATGCGAATGAATAGACAGAGTAGTTGCTGAAAGATAATTGCTGCTATTATAAATGAGGATATTCTTCAATAAGAAATGAGGATGTGCTCCAATAAGAGATGAGGTTGTACTCCAATAAGAAATGGAGATTGCCCCAATAGCAATGAGAATATGCTCCATCATAAGATGGAGAGATATTCATCATCAAATAAAAATGATTTGCAGAAGGAAAGAATATTGCCGGAAATCTGATCCTGAACAATATTCTTTCCTTATTCTTTCCTTAATACTTAATGAATCTTATCGGAGTATCCTTGAATAAAGGTATCAGGGAGAAAATCAATGATTTTGAATACTGGGCAGCGGACGGATATCCCCGCGTTCTACAGCGATTGGCTGTGCCGGCGCATCAGGCAAGGTTTTGTTATGGTACGCAATCCATACTACCCGCAGCAGGTGACGCGGTATCGGATCCACCCGGATGTGGTGGATTTAATTGCCTTCTGCACGAAAAATCCAAAGCCCATGCTGAGCAGAATGGAAGAACTTCGGAAATATGAAACTTTCTGGTTTGTAACGATCACTCCTTATGGGAAGGAAGTGGAGCCGAATGTTCCAGATCCGGATAAAGTAATTCAAAGTTTTCAGGAACTGTCACAGATTGTCGGGCCTTCTCACATTGCCTTTCGCTATGATCCGATCTTCATCAACGAAAAGTATTCTGTCGAGGCTCATATCCGGTATTTTGAACAATTCTGCTGTAAATTGAGCGGTTATGTCCACGAGGTTGTGATCAGTTTCATCGATCTTTACGAAAAGACACGGCGCAATTTTCCGCAGGTTCGTGAGGTAACGATGGAAGAAAGAAAGGCGATTGGAGAGGCATTTGGTGAAATCGCCAGAAGCTATCATATGGTACCGTATACCTGTCTGGAAGGAACGGATATGGAGCCATATGGATTTCGCTGCACCGGCTGTATGTCATTAGAAGTAATCGAAAGAGCACTTGGGGAGGAACTGCGAGTTCCCAGCAGCCGGACCCAGGTAAGGAGTGGATGCAGCTGTCTGATTGGAAATGACATTGGAGCATATAATTCCTGTGGCCATGGTTGCCTCTACTGTTATGCGAATCAGAACCGTGACATAGTAAAACAAATCATGAGACAGCATGATCCGAAGTCTCCGTTCCTGATCGGACATTCCCAGCCTGATGATCAGGTTCATGAGGCGGATCAAAAATCATGGAGGACCGGACAAATTCTGCTTTCCTTATAATATCCATTATTAAAAATATTATATGATCAGAATCCATCCATTTGCGGATATGTAAGGTGTGTTATTACTAAGTTTCAGAGTACACATACAAAAGCATCTTATGATTTTCGCGTACTTGCCCTGCTTTGTGTATTCGATACTTGAAATGCATTAGATTATGCATGGTTGCACTGTTTTGAATATGCTAATACACTCACTGCTTTTGATTATGCATAGTCACACAGGTGTTGTGGCGCTTTTGAATATGAATAGACACACTGGTGCTGCGTTGCTTCAGATTATACATAATCGCAATGCCGTTACGCAGCTTCAGGTATTTGAATTTTGAGGTGCAGTTATCGTTTTCCGCTTGATTCTTATTCTTCTTGTCAATTCTGCAATAATGATCAGACATGCAAGCGGCTGTTAAGAAATTACTCCGAAACTGTCCTGATACAGTAGACACTTTGTCAATCTTCAGAAATAATGCGTATGGAATGAAGTGGAACATTGAAATCTATTGTGCTAAGATAAAAGAGCGCGCGGATACGGCTGAGCAACAAGATAAAATGTTGTTCTATATCGAAACTGGCTAATACCGAATATAGTAAGTCTCAGTAGTGTGCACAACCATAATATAAATTGAGTTTTATGTTTCACGTGAAACACAGAACTTAAAACGCATGTGAATGTTTCACGTGGAACACAGGGCATAAGAGCATGTAAATGTTTCACGTGGAACACAGGGCATAAGAGCATGTAAATGATTCACGTGAAACACAGGACATAAAATCATGTGGATGATTCACGTGAAACACAGGACATAAAGCACGTGGATGATTCACGTGAAACACAGGACATAAAATCATGTGAATGTTTCACGTGAAACAC
>CADBOY010000125.1 GCA_902796405.1 uncultured Lachnospiraceae bacterium
CACGTTCCCCCTCTTCCATGTGATCATATCCCATAAGATGAAACATACTGTGGGCAACGAGAAATGCCAGCTCCCGCTCTTCAGAGTGACCGTACTTTTCCGCCTGATCCTTCACGTGGTCCAGAGAAACCACGATATCCCCGAGCAGCAATTCTCCGGTCTCCGGATTGAAGCAGTCCGCCGTATCCTCCTCGAGGCGGGAAAAATCTCCCGGCGCCGGATATTCTGCCATGGGAAATGACAGCACATCCGTGGGAGCATCGATGTTCCGGTTCTCCCGGTTGATCGTCTGAATTCCCGCGTCATCGGTGAGAAGCACGCTGACCTCTGCCTCATAGGGGCACTTTTCATAGTCCAGTGCCGCCAGAACAACACGACGGATCAGCGGTTCGGGATCGAACGGAAGCGTCTGGTCGGTCTCGGAGTCAATTTGTATGGTCATGCTCTTTCCTCCCGCAGGTATATCCGGTCAGCGTCTGTGACCGCGGCTCTTCTCATAACGCTCATGGCGGCGATCCTGATATTCCTGCTTCTTCTCATATTTTTCATAAGCTTCTACGATCTTCTGTACAAGAGGGTGACGGACAACATCGCGGTTTGTCAGCGTTACCATGCCGATCTCGTCAATGCTGCGAAGCACCCGGGAGGCCACGTCCAGCCCGGAAACCGTGCCCTGCGGCAGATCCTTCTGCGACGGGTCTCCGGTGACGACAACCTTTGAACCGAAGCCAATCCGGGTCAGAAACATCTTCATCTGCGCCGGAGTCGTGTTCTGCGCCTCATCCAGAATGATATAAGCATTATCCAGAGTACGGCCTCTCATATAGGCCAGCGGAGCAACTTCGATCAGCCCCTTCTCATAATTTGCCAGATAGGAATCGGCTCCCATGATCTGATAGAGCGCATCGTACAGCGGGCGCAGATAGGGATCAATCTTGCTCTGCAGATCGCCGGGCAGAAATCCCAGGTTCTCTCCCGCCTCAATCGCCGGACGGGTCAGAATGATCCGGTTTACCTCTCCGCCGCGAAAGGCATCGATCGCCATGGCCATCGCCAGGTAGGTCTTTCCGGTACCAGCGGGACCGAGTCCGAAAGTAATCATCTTCTCCCGGATGGTATCGACATACTTCTTCTGACCAAGGGTCTTCGGCTTGATCGGTTTCCCTGCAACCGTCCGGCAGACCACGTCCTGATCGATCTCGTTGATCGCCTCTTCCCGTTCATCCATGGAGAGTGACAGGGCATAATCCACGTTCTGCTCTGTGATGGTATTCCCGCTGTGTGAGAGTCTGGCGAGACTCTGAAGGACTCCCGCCGCCCGGTCCGCATTAGGCTGCGGCCCGATGACTTTGACGATTCCATCCCGGGGAATGAGCGAAACGCGGAGCGACCGCTCGATCTTCTTCATATTGCTGTCCAGCTGACCACACAGGTTCTGCATGTCCTCGGCCGGAATCTCCACGGAAAGCTCCACCATGCTCATAGATATTCTCTCTCCTTGCCTGATAGGTTCATCATACCACGAACCGATTGAATTCACATCAGAATCTGTAAAAAAAGGACAGCCATACGGCTGTCCCCATTGAGAACGATCAATTGTATTTGCGCTTTCTTGCGGCTTCCGACTTCTTCTTCCGCTTCACGCTGGGCTTTTCATAATGCTCTCTTTTGCGAATTTCCTGCTGAATGCCGTCCTTCGCACAGTTTCTCTTGAATCTGCGGAGCGCACTGTCCAGACTTTCATTCTCTTTAACAATTACACTAGCCATTCTCTTCCAACCCCCCTCCAGTTGTAAATTTGCAACTGCAGGTAAATCTCACAGCACAGATGTAATTATAGCATAATCTGGCCGTTCGTCAACAAAAAATCTGCAATAAAACTTCAGTCAGTTGCGAAGAGCTCCTGATATAACATTTTCATATGATATGAAATATAGAATTTCTGCGGAGCAGGATCCCTTCCCATGAGCCGCAGGCACTATAAGAAGCAGATCGGCCGTCATGTTCCGGACGCTGCTGTTGTCGCGCTTTCTGTGGTAACATCTCCTCCGGATGCTGCCGCTGCACGACCAGATTCCTGTGTGCCTGTTTCTGACGTAGAAGCGCTCGATGCAGTGGTCCCCGCCGCCGCGGTTCCAGTCGCTACGGTTCCTGCTGCAGCAGCCCCAGTCGCTGCGGTTCCTTCCGCCGCGGTTTCAGAGTCAGCCGTGATCGCCGCCGTAGTACCGTTAGCTTTGGCAACCTGTTCGGACAGATCCTCGATCTTCTTAAGGACCCTTGCCGCCTCATCGCCGGTCAGCGGTGTCGGCTGATAGTTATTCCGCTCCGAGGTGGAAGAAATGGAGCAGGGAATCGCTGTCGGCGCAGATACCTTTACGCTGTCATCATCCACGGTGAAGGTCTCCTGCAGGATCATCGTATCCTTGTCCTCCGGATTCGTATTACCGCCAAACAGGAAATTGCCCAGAGAATAGGCAATTGGCTTGCCGTTATAGATCTCTACGCCCTGCAGGACATGAGGATGGCTGCCCAGAACAAGATCGGCGCCACTGTCGATCGCAAGATGGCCGAGAGCGACCTGATTTTCATCCGGCGTGGTTTCCCGCTCAATTCCCCAGTGGAAATATACGATGACAATCTGCGCCCCCTTTTCGCGAAGACTGGCGATATTCGTCTTCACCTGATCCGCCACGCCCTGATGCTGGTCAAGCTCATAGATTCCGGTGAGACCGACCTTGACCCCGCCGACATCGACGACCTGGATATCATCATAGCCGAATGCCGTGATGCCAGCCCCGTTCAGTGTATCCACAGTATCTGTAAAGCTCTGCTTGCCGTAGTCGGAGCTGTGATTATTCGCGACACTCGCCGCCTCAACCGAGGCTTCGGTCAGGATCTTGACCGCCTCCGGTTCCTCCCGGAAGGCGAACTTTTTATCTTCTCTTGCTGTCGAATTGGTCAGAGTTCCTTCAAAATTGATGACGGTAAGATCGTCTGCGCTGAAGATATCCCGCACATTCGCGAGGAAATAGCTCGCATCCTGTGCCTTATAGGTACTCTGAAAATCATTGTCACGCTGATGGTTTTCATCCGTACCGAGTGTCACATCGCCGACGAAGCTCAGCGTGATCTGCGTCGCTTCTGCCGGCCCGGTCTCTGCCGCTGTCATCTCCGCACTGGCCTCCGTTGTCTGTTCCGGCGCTTTACCGGATCCGGAACCGCCCCGCGCGATGCGCACGATCAGCAGGATCAGCAGGATCAGGATGATGATCAGGATGGCGAATGTTACTGCGTAGAACCTGCGAATTGCCGCACGCCGCCTGTCCCGGTAGCGCTGCCTTTTCTTGCGCAGTCTGTCCCGCCTTGCCTCATCTGCTTCGCTCAGAATCATCTGATGCAGTACTTCTTCCGAACGACGAAGACTTTCTTCATTGGTAAATTTTCTGCGGATTTTCAAAAAAAGGCTGTGCAGACGGTCTGACATGTCTCTGCCCCCTTCCCCTGTCCTGATGAAATTTGATGCAGATCACCGGCGGTGGAATTTCCCGCTTTCCGGACGTATCGGATAAACATTTATCCCGCAAGGTCCACGGCACATCTGCATAATCACTTTATTATCATACATGAAATTCTGAAAATTATCCATAAATATGTACGATTTTCCACTGCTTATGTTTTACAAAAGGCGGTGAAGCCGAAGCCTCACCGCCCCATAGACGTCTCTGTTATCCGCCGATCTGACGACGAAGTTCTTCTTCTGCTTTGGCAAGAGCGGCCGGAACGCCGTCCGGATTCTTACCTCCGGCCTGCGCCATATTCGGTCTTCCGCCACCGCCGCCGCCCACTTCCTTCGCGGCTGCTTTGATCAGATTTCCTGCATGAGCGCCGCGCTTCTGCACGGCATCCGAAACCATGGCGATCAGACTGACCTTGCCATCCTTCACGGAAGCAAGGACGACAGCGCAGTCTCCCAGCTTCTCCTTCGCCTGATCTCCCAGATTGCGGAGCTCATTCATATCCACATCCTTCAGCGAGGCTGCCAGGAACTTCACTCCGGTGACCTCTTTCACCTGATCGGTGATATCGCCCATGGCGCTCTTTGCAGCTGCTGCCTTCAGCTTCTCATTCTCTGCACGGAGCTGACGCATCTCTTCTTCCATCTGGACAATACGCTGTTTAAGATCCTTCGGGGTCGACCTGGCCTCTGCTGCTGTGCTGCGGAAGTCTTCCTCCATCGTAGAGAAGTAGCGCAGCAGACCTTCGGAGGTCAGTGCCTCAATGCGGCGCACGCCAGCCGCTACGCCGGACTCCGAGATGATGTGGAAGCACTGAATATCCGCTGTGTTCGCGACATGCGTTCCACCGCACAGCTCCGTGGAAAAATCGCCCATGGAGACCACCCTAACATGATCCCCGTATTTCTCGCCGAACAGAGCCATCGCTCCGGTTTTCTTCGCGTCCTCGAGAGACATCACCCGGGTGACAACCGGAAGCGCTGCGCGAATCTGTTCATTCACGATATCTTCCACTTTCTGAATTTCGTCCTTCGTCATCGCCTGGAAATGGCTGAAATCAAAGCGAAGACTGTCTTTATCGTTGTAGGATCCGGCCTGGGCAACATGACTTCCCAGGACATTCTGCAGCGCCTTCTGCAGCAGATGCGTGGCCGAATGGTTGCGGCACGTCGCCGCGCGCACCTCGGCATCAATCGTCAGAGTAACTGCGTCACCGGTGCGGAATACGCCGCTTGTGACACGGCCGACATGACCGATCTTACTCCCTTTCAGATGAATGGCTTCTTTTACTTCAAAGCAGGACCCGTCCGGGAGAGTGATCACGCCGACATCGCTCTTCTGTCCGCCCATCGTGGCATAGAAGGGAGTCTGCTCGGTGACAATCGTTCCGCTCTGCCCGTCGGTCAGCGCATCCACGATCTCCTCTTCTGTCGTTAGCACCGTGATCTTCGATTCACACGACTTGTGATCGTATCCCACGAATTCGGTGGTCAGATGAGCATCAATCTTCTGATAGACGTTCTCATCCTCTCCCATATAATTGGAGGTTTTTCTCGCTCCGCGGGCCATCTCTTTCTGGCGCTGCATTGCGGCCGCAAAGCCGTCCTCATCTACGGTAAAGCCATCGTCCGCCAGGATTTCCTTGGTGAGATCAAGCGGGAATCCATATGTATCGTAGAGGCGGAAGGCGTCCTCACCGCCAAGCTCAGTCTTACCCTCACTCTTCAGGCCGGCCGTCAGATCCGAGAGGATGGAAAGTCCGGTATCGATCGTATCCGCGAACTTCTTCTCTTCCTGGCTGATGATCTTCTGAATGAACTCCCGGCGCTCGGAAAGCTCCGGATAGCCGTCGCTGCTGTCGTTGATGACCGTGTCAGCCAGCTTCGTCAGGAAGCCATCCTCTATGCCGAGCATACGACCGTGACGGGCGGCACGGCGCAGAAGACGCCGCAGCACGTAGCCTCTTCCTTCGTTGCTGGGCATGATGCCGTCGGACACCATGAACACGACAGAGCGGATATGATCCACGATGACGCGGACGGAAATATCCTTCTTCGGATTGGTCTCGTAGGCATAATTTCCAGCCATACCGCAGACCGTATCCAGCAGATGCTTCATTGTGTCAATCGAAAAGACCGTATCGACATCCTGAACCGCAACGGCCAGACGCTCCAGTCCCATACCGGTATCGATGTTCTTGCTCGCCAGCTCCGTGTAGTTTCCCTTTCCGTCGCCATCGAACTGTGTGAACACGATATTCCAGATTTCCATATAGCGGTCGCAATCACATCCTA
>CADBOY010000126.1 GCA_902796405.1 uncultured Lachnospiraceae bacterium
CCGGTCCGACATCCGGAAGAACCTGAAACAGAATCGCATGTCCGGATTCATGGTAGGCCGTGATCATCTTCTCCCTGGGGGAGATAATCCGGCTCTTCTTTTCCACGCCGATGCCGACCTTGACGAACGACGCGTCGATGTCCGACTGCGTGATGTAATTCCGGTTTTCCCCGGCGGCACGGATCGCGGATTCATTCATCAGATGCTCCAGATCCGCCCCGGAGAATCCCGCCGTCGTCTGCGCGACACGGTCCAGATCCACATTGTCGCCGAGTGGTTTGTTTTTCGCGTGGACCCGTAAAATCTCCGAGCGGCCGCGCACATCCGGGCTTCCGATCATGATCTTCCGGTCAAAACGACCGGGGCGCATGATCGCCGGATCCAGAATATCCACCCGGTTCGTTGCTGCGAGGACGATGATACCGGAGTTCACGCCGAATCCGTCCATCTCAACAAGAAGCTGGTTCAGCGTCTGCTCCCTCTCATCGTGACCGCCGCCCATGCCGGATCCTCTCTGGCGGGCCACAGCATCAATCTCATCGATGAAGACGATGCAGGGCGCATTTTTCTTGGCCTCTGAGAACAGATCTCTCACCCGCGAGGCGCCGACACCAACAAACATTTCTACGAAATCCGATCCGGAGATGGAGAAAAAGGGAACTCCCGCCTCTCCGGCAATGGCCTTCGCCATGAGAGTTTTACCGGTTCCGGGCGGTCCGACCAGCAGAACCCCCTTCGGAATCCGCGCCCCGAGCCGGCGGTATTTCTCCGGATCCTTCAGGAAATCCACAATTTCCTGAAGATCTTCTTTCTCCTCCTTCAGGCCGGCAACCTGCGAGAAATCGACATCATTTCCGGTTACCATCGAAGCGCGGCTCTTCCCGAAATTCATCATGCGCGCATTCGCGCCGCCCTGGGAATTATTGCGCAGGACAGCAACCAGGATCGCGATCACCACCATGCCGAACAGAAGATACATGATCATATTTCCTGTATTAATCCCCGCTGACGCTCCTGTCAGATGATAGTCGGTATAGGACGCTGCTTCGAGATCGTCGATCACCGCATTGACATCACTGACGTTTACGCTGTATTCATTGCCGTTTTTGGTGGTATAGGTAACCGTCCCGGTCGGAACGGAACTGCTCTGGTGAATGGTTACATCCGTAACCGTCTTCTCTGCCACTGCATCGGCGAACTGATGATATGTCGCGGAACGTCCCGATCCTGACGAAGACAGTACACTTCCGGTCAGGTAGTACACAGCGATGATGATGACCATCAGCACAACGTAACTGAGAATCAGTGAATTTCCATTTCTTTTTCCGTTCAAGACAACTTCCCTTCTGCGGTCAGTCCTGCTCCAGGACTCCGATATACGGCAGGTTGCGATAGCGCTGATCTGCGTCCATCCCGCATCCGACGACGAACAGATCATCAATCTCAAAGCAGGTGTACTTCACCTTCACTTCGTGATGAACGCGGCGCGCCGGCTTGTCGAGCAGCGTCGCCAGTTCCAGGCTCGCCGGCTTCCGGTCCTGCAGCAGATTCATCAGATAGGCAAGTGTATTGCCGGAATCGATGATGTCCTCGATGACGAGCACATCCCGGCCCTCAATCGGTTCATCCAGATCCTTGATCAGCTTGACGATGCCCTTAGAGACGGTGCCTGCGCCATAGCTGGAGCAGCTCATGAAATCCATGGTGACCGGTATCGTCAGGCGCTTGGCCAGTTCCGTAGTAAAGAAAACGCTTCCCTTCAGAATGCAGATGAGGTGAATGCTCTTCCCTTCGTAATCGTGGTTAATCTGCGCCGCGATCTCACCGATACGCTGGTTGACCTTCTCTTCGGGAATCAGGACTCTTATTCTGTCACTCATACTGTTTTCCTTTCTCCGGACCGTTCTCCGGCAGATGAACCGTCACCTGCAGAATGGATTCTGTCTCTTCCGTAATCTGAAATGCCGCGCTCATGCGGTATCCGACAATCCACAGGATCTGACTTCCCATCGCCAGAACCGGGATCCGGTCTCTAACGGAGACCGGAATCTTCTCATCGATCATATAGCGCCGGACGCTTTTGGTGCCGACTCCGGCGAGCACAATCTTATCGCCGGACTGTCTGGTCCGGAAGACAATATCGTCAGTAATTTTATCATAATCGAACCATTTCGTATATGGCTCGCTGGGTATTTTTTGTGCCTCCTGCCGGGGAATGACGGAGTAGACCGCCCGGACCGGCAGGATTTCTCCTGCCTGATGGGCGGACGCTTCACCGGCATGCCTCCGCCTCGCGTCTTCGGCTTCTCCCCGCTCCTGGAAAATGAGTGCGTCGCTGGTCCGGTAAACGGTCAAGCCTCCGCTCAGCGTCACCTCGGCGCCTTCCGGGCAGCTCAGGAGATGTTCCGCCAGCGCAATCTGCCGGGAAGAGACGCGCTGCACACCGATCCCGCCATGAAAAAGGATGAGCCGGCGGAGCATCTCCCGCCGGACGACCGGCGCGAGTTCGCTCAGCTGCTCTTCCGGCACCTTCCGCCTGTCCGGGAGCTGCTCCAGCTGCCGGTCCGCTTCGTGCATGATGTATTCCCTCTGCTCTCTCGCACGGTCCGCAAACGCGCAGAGATGTTCGACGGCCCGTGGATTCAGGCTGCTCTCAAGCCAGGGTATCAATTCCCGGCGCACCCGGTTTCTCGTGTAGGCGAGGCTGCGGTTGGTGCTGTCCTCCTGCCAGGATATGCCGCGGAGCTTCAGCCACTCTTCGATGTCCTGCCTCCGGCATCCGAGCATCGGGCGGATGAAGATACCCCGCCTCGGCGGCATGCCCGCCGCTCCTTGCATGTCCGCGCCGCGGCAGAGATTCATCAATACGGTCTCGGCCTGATCCTCCATGTGGTGCGCGAGCGCCACACTCACTCTGCTCATAGGGTGCATGGATGCCCACACAGCAGCCTGATGCTCCAGACACTCATACCGCACTTCCCGGCCTGCCTCCTCCAGCGACGTGATCCGGCGCCGGGCAGCCTCACCGGGCACATCGGCCTCGCAGACAGTGAGCGCGATGTGCATCCGCCCGCAGAGATCGCGGCAGTACTTCGCGTCCCGGTCTGCCTCTCCCCCGCGAATTCCGTGGTTGACATGTACCGCTGCCAGGGAGAAATCCAGGCAGCTTCTAAGAGAATCCAGAACCGCAAGCAGACAGACCGAATCCGCTCCACCGGAGAGTGCAACAATGACATGGTCACCGGAACTGATCAGATGATATTCCTCGATATAATGCCTGACCTGCAGTCTGACGTCCACTGTGTCCTCCTTCTCTTCTGCTGGATTAATGGGGCGTACCCGGCGGCTGCCGGAAATCTCCCACCCGCTGCCACGGTGCATAAAAAAAGAGAAGCGCACGGCGCCTCCCTATTAAGCTTCTATCCTCTTCAGTTGCCCGGCTTCACGATCGTCTCATCCTTGCCGACAAGGCCGAGCTTCTCCCTTGCGATCTTTTCCACATAGTCTTTCGACTGCACGTAGTCCTTCGACTCCTGCAGGCTCTCGCTCCGGTTCTGCTCTTTCTTATATTCCTGACTCAGTTGCTCTTCCTGCGCCGCATAGGCTTCCCGCGTCGCACTGAGCGAATGAATCTTTGTGCCAAGAACCACTGCCAGGCAGATCACCACCATCAGAACGAGCAGCGCACCGGCATTCGCATTGAGTCTTCTCTTTTTCCTGCGATGAGATTTTCTGTATGCCATTCCTGCTCGCCTTCCTTCGCTTCTTCGTTACTGTGCCACCAGACCAGTTTCCGGTTGTTCCGCTTCTGATCTCCAGTTTCCAAGGAAGTTCTCCGCCCTCTGCTGTGTTTAACTATTGTATCGGATTGCCGCTCCAAATTCAATGCGGAACATCCGTTCCGGTCCGCCTGCCACAGGTGATCCGGCTCTCTGTCCGATTGGCCCTCTGCGGCAGTCAGGGATCGTGAAGTCTCTCTGGATCCGGTTGTTCTCTGCGGGAGTCAGAGATACCGGAACATCTCCTTGGCCTCTTCCTTCCTGGTGGTTTCGCGGACATCCTGCACTTCCACCTTGACGGATTTGACGCCGAAGCCGATCTCGATGATATCGCCGGTCTTCACATCCTGTGAGGCCTTCGCGGTCTTCCCGTTGACCATCACTCGTCCTGCGTCGCAGGCCTCATTGGCCACAGTCCGCCGTTTGATCAGCCTGGATACCTTCAGGAATTTGTCCAATCTCATATCGGTCCTCCTGCCGCGGATTCCGTTCCTCCGCATCGCTTCGCTGCCTGCGCCGCACGCGCGGTACCTGCCGGCTGGAGCGATGCGTAAAAACAGATAAAAATCAAGCCGGCCACTCGGCAGCCGGCTTGACGTATTACGAACTTTCCTGTTTCTTTCCGTAACAGCGGATTACTCGTTCACCATGTCCTTGAGTGCTTTGCCTGCCTTGAACTTCGGGACGCGGCTCGCCGGAATATCCATGTTCTCTCCGGTACGCGGATTGCGGCCGGTGCGAGCCTCGCGCATCGCTGCTTCAAAGGTTCCGAAACCGACAAGCTGAACCTTGCCGCCCTTCTTCATCTCTTCGGTAACGACATCCGTGAAAGCCTTCAGCGCTTTATCCGCATCCTTCTTGGAGATCTCAGCTTTCTCTGCGATTGCTGATACCAGTTCCATCTTATTCATTATCATATCCTCCTGACTGATGTTCACCTCGGACAGAATCTGCCCTTTAATATAATCATGATATATTGGTTTGTCAAGCCCGAAAAATGACGCTTTCTCGCGCTTTTTCGGGCCTTTTTGCTTTTTATGTCCTGATATGGTATCATCCCGGTGGAGCGAGTAATTCCTGATAACAGAGACCACCTTAAGGAGATGAAATTCCATGCCGAAATATGCTACGATTCCCGCGAGAAAGGATCTGGACCCCGCCGATACCTGGGCGACCGAAGATCTCTTCCCGGATGATGCCGCCTACGAGCAGGCATTTGCCGAGATACAGGATTATCCGGAACAGATGAAGAAGTATCAGGGCCGCCTGTCCGAGAGCGCGGAAGTTCTTCTCGCTTTTTTCAGACTCAGCGAGAAGTATGAGGAAAAGATCCTTCGTCTGATCGGCTACGCCAGTCTGAAGGCGGATGAAGATACCACGAATACCGCCAATGCCGCGCGGCGCGGACGGCTGATGAGCTGGCTCACGGCGGCGCAGAGCGAGACCGCCTTTGTCACGCCGGAGATTCTTGCCATTCCGCAGGATCATCTGGAACAAATGCTGACGTCCAATGATGATCTGGCCATCTATCGCCGGTATTTTGAGCAGCTGCGGCGGCAGAAAAAGCACATTCTCAGCCTGCCGGAGGAGCGGATTCTCGCCGGCGCCTCAGAGATGGCGGACGCACCTGGGCAGATTTACTCCGCCCTGGTATATGCGGACCTGAAATTTCCCAGTGTCCGCGATTACAGCGGCCACATTCATGAGCTGACCAGCGGAACCTACATCTCCCTGATGCAGTCATCTGACGCCTACCTGCGCCGCAGCGCATTTACCACTCTTTACGATGAGTACGAAAAGCGGAAGAACACGTTCGCCGCTCTTCTGGACGCGCAGATGAAGCAGCTGACCTTCTTCGCCAGAAGCCGCGGCTTCTCCTCGGCGCGCGAGTCAGCACTGTTTGCCAATGAAGTGCCGGAATCCGTCTACGACAATCTCCTGAAGGCCGTCCACGATGGAATGGAGCCGATGTACCGCTATGTCCGCCTCCGCAAAAAGCTCATGCGGGTGGACGATCTCCATATGTACGACCTGTACGTGCCGCTCGTCAAGGGATCCAACCGGGTCATTCCCTACGAGACCGCTCAGGAAGATGTTCTCGCGATGGCTCGCGTTTTCGGGAAGGAGTACGAAAGCGTCCTTCGCTCTGGTTTTGACAGCCGCTGGACCGATGTCTACGAGAACCGCGGAAAGCGCTCCGGTGCTTACAGCAGCTTCACCGCCGTGCACCCCTATGTCCTGCTGAACTACAAGGACGATCTGGACAGTGAATTCACCGTGGCTCACGAGATGGGACACTCGATGCACTCCTGGCTGAGCCACAAGTACCAGCCGCAGGTCTACTCGGAGTATGTGATTTTCGTCGCAGAGGTGGCCTCCACCGTCAATGAAGCCCTCCTGATGCAGTACCTTCTCCGGAGAACCGACGACCGGCACGAACGAGCCGTACTGCTCAACCATTTTCTGGAACAGTTCCGCTCAACACTGTACCGGCAGGCAATGTTTGCCGAGTTTGAGCTGGACTGCTCCCGCACCGTCTGGGAGGGCGGAACGCTGACCGCCGATGCCCTGTGCAGCGACTATCAGCGGCTCAACGAGCTCTACTACGGTCCGGACATCACCGTCGATCCGGAGATCTCGTTCGAATGGGCGCGGATTCCTCACTTCTATTATGATTTTTATGTCTATCAGTACGCCACCGGCTTCTCCGCCGCCTGCGCGATCTCGCGCCGGATCCTCTGCGAAGGGGAAACCGCCGTGCGCGACTATCTGGAGTTTCTCTCGGGCGGATGCTCGAAGGATCCGATCTCGCTGCTGAAGATCGCCGGTGTCGACATGACCACCGCCGAGCCGGTAACCAGCGCACTCTCCTGGTTTGGCGAGCTGGTGGACGAATTCGAGAAGCTCACTGAGGGCGAGACGGTCAGAGACTGAAGCGGGAGCCGGGATGCCAATCCCGGGAAATGGCAATTTGCCGGGAGGATGCCGATATGAAACGCGAACTGAAGGAACGCTATTCCTGGGAGGAGCTCCTCGCCATCATCTCCGATCTGCGGGATCCGGAGCACGGCTGCCCCTGGGATCTGGCTCAAACTCCGGAAAGCATGCGGAAATATGTCTACGGCGAGGTGGATGAGGTCTTTCAGGCTATCGATGCCAGGGACGATAAGAATCTCTGCGAGGAGCTCGGCGATGTCCTGTTTGAGATCATCCTGCTGGCGCAGATGAAATCGGAGGAGGGCACGTTCACAATGGACGATGTCGTCTCCGGCATCGCCCGCAAGATGATCCGCCGCCACCCGCATGTGTTCGGAGATGCCGTCTATCACAGCGAAGAGGAACTCACCGCTGCATGGGAGAACATCAAAAAGGGAGAAAAAACGCAGGGGCACCAGGAATCCTGATGCCTCTGCGCTTCACTCGGCCGGCGCATCATCCAGCGCCGGCTTTTTCTTATGCCGATTTCTGATCTGACGGTTTTCGGTGTATCGTTTCCATCCTGAGCCGGTTTATTGATGCGCCGGCTTTCTGGTGCACCATCTTCGTCATGCGCCGTTTTATCGCTCCGCTTTGTTAGTTCTTCGCCGGTTTTCTGCGTTCCGGCCGCTTCTGAATCCGGCGCAGCACCCAGTCCGAGAACATCGACAGATACCGGATCAGCGGCTCCGTCATCACGCCGAACACGATCATCAGCAGCAGAGCTTTCCGTGAGATCGGCGTAATGCCGAACCACCACGAGAACTGAAACAGGCAGAATATCAGGCCCGCTACCATCCCCACCAGTATCGCCCAGTGGATCTTCGTCATCGGCTTCATGATGCGGTACATGATGATAAAACCAACGAGGGACGCCAGCAGAGTGCACGCCGTCGACGTGCTCTGTTCATCGATTCCGAAGGTCTGACAGAATAGGACAAAGGCAAGCAGGATCAGATAGTCCGTAATACCTCCCGGTGCTGCGCGCAGCAGCACATTCGTCAGGAAATGCCCCCGGATCGGCTCGTGATTCGGCTCCTGCGAGAGCAGAAAAGCCGGAATTCCGATCGTAAACATGCTGATCAGTGACAGCTGCGCTGCCTCGAGCGGGTAGTTCATGACCAGGAGCACCGAGCTGACCGAAAGCAGCAGGGAGAAGATGTTCTTGACCAGGAACAGACTGGCGGTGCGCTGGATATTGTTGATCACCCGGCGCCCCTCCAGTACGACATTCGGCATGCGGGAAAAATCCGAGTCCAGGAGAACCAGCTGCGCCACCTGCGCGGCAGCATCACTTCCGGAAGCCATGGCGATCGAGCAGTCCGCATCCTTCAGCGCGAGCACATCATTGACACCGTCGCCGGTCATCGCCACCGTCTCTCCGGCATCCTGCAGCGCCCAGACCAGATGCCTCTTCTGATCCGGAGTCACCCTACCGAATACTGTGTATTTCTGTGCGGCATCCGCCAGATCCTCATCGGTGCGCAGCGTTGACGCGTCCACATAGCTCTCCGCATGAGCGATTCCGGCTTCCCGGGCAATCGCAGACACACTGACGGGATTATCTCCCGAGATGACCTTCACCGCAACCTGACGCTCCTCGAAATAGCGGAAGGTATCCGGAGCCCCGGCACGGACCCGGTTCGCCAGGAGCACCATTCCCAGGAGCCGCACCGGGCGCTCGAGCATCTCGCCGGTCAGTTCGCCGTCATAGATGCCGAAGGCAAGGACGCGGTATCCCGCTTCTCCGCGTGACTCTATGGAATCCCGATACATTTCATAGCGGTCTCCGAGAAGGAATTCCGGCGCGCCCAGCACATAGGAGACTCCTCCGATCACTGCCCCGCTGTATTTCACCCGCGAAGAGAAAGGGACGATTCTCTCCGGCTTCCTCCCATCGGTTTCCGTAAAATACTCCTGAAGAGCCCGCATTGTTGCATTTTCAGCAGGCATCCCCTGTACAAAATCGCCCAGCAGCGTGCGGGCTGACGCGGTCGGAGCGGCCTGCTCCTCTGCAGAAGCCGGATCCGGTTCCCGCCTGCCGTCTGCCGTCTGAGCGCCTGCATCAGCGGCGTTCTGAATACCGGTATCTGTATTTCGTTCGCTCGGTTCACCGGTGCTCCCTTCAGCAGCAGCCTGAATCCCGGCGTCCGGTTCACTTCCGCTCATTTTTCCGATTCCCGGTACTCCGGTGCTCGGTTCTCCGGTGTTTCGGAGCCCGGCACTTTCCGAAACCATTGCTTCCGGCTGCGAACTGCCGGCGCTGCGGACCGCCTGCTCGAAGGTTTCGCTCACGTGCTCCGTAAAAGCTTCCAGTTTCCGCTGCCCCGCTCCGAGAACGGCCGCCACCCGGTCCGAGGCCTGCCCGCCGTCCGGGCGGACATCGGGCAGGAACTGCTTGACCTCCATATGATCCTCGGTGATCGTGCCGGTCTTGTCGACGCAGAGAACAGTAACACGCGCGAGCGTCTCAATGCACTTCATGTCATGGATCATGACTTTCTTCAGCGCCAGCCGGGTTGCTGATGTAGCCAGAGCAACGCTCGCCGTCAGATAGAGTCCCTCCGGAATCATGCCGATCAGCGCCGAGACCATATTCGTGACGCTCGCCGCGAATCCGCTCTTCAGCACGAAGAACTGCTGGTAGAACAGCAGAATCCCGATGGGAATGATCACCACACCGGCAATTCGGACGAGACGGTCGAGATCCCGGATCATCTCCGACTGCTCTCCGCCCTTCTGCTTTGTGGCCTGCAGCGTCAGCTTCGAGATATAGGTATCGCGCCCCGCTGCCGTAAGCCTCGCGCGGCAGCTGCCACCGACAATATAGCTTCCTGAGAGAAGAGGATCGCCGTCCTTCTTCGCGATCTCATCGGCTTCTCCCGTGAGGAGCGCTTCATTGACCTGAACGCTGCCGGCAAGGATCTGCGCGTCCGCCGGTACCTGTGCACCGGATCCAAGCTCAATCACATCGTCGATCACCAGTTCTTCGGTCAGAATCTCCCACGGCTTCCCGTCACGGATCACCTTCACGCGAACCGCATTCAGAACATTCAGGTTATCCAGAACTTTTTTGGCGTAGATCTCCTGGGCAATTCCGATCAAGGTATTGCAGATCACGATCCCCATGAACAGCATATCGCGATAGGAACCGACGATGAGCAGAAGAATGGCGAAGATCGTAAAGATCATATTAAAATAGGTAAATACATTGCTTCGGATAATCTCTCCGATGCTCTTGGTCGCCGAAACCGCCGCGGTATTGCTCCAGCCTCTCTGGATTCTCTCTTCGACCTGCGGCCGGGTCAGTCCCTGCTCTGGGTCTGCTGTCACTCTCGTGATCGGAGCCCGGTGCAGCGGATCCGGCTCCGCCGCATCCTGCGGGATCACCAATGCCGGATCCGGGACTGCCGGAGGCGTCTCTGTTTTTTTTCTGTGAAATCTCATAGATCTCCTTTGATTCAGACGGGAATCATTCCTGTCATCGTCTGACAATTTTTCATGCTAACAAAGCATATATAGCAAGTCAAGGAGGAGAAGCTGAAAAATTCGTGAAGAAATCTTACCACATCATGAAAGGCAGGAAAATCAGCGCCGCACGATGACCGGAGGGAAAACCGGCACCGCATCAGGGAAGCTGCTGCCGGCACCCTGCTTTTCGCAGGCTGGCATAACGCGGCCCCAGAAGAACAAAGCGGCGGCGCCATGGGGAAAGGCGCCGCCTTCTTAAGGAGAAGAAAGGTACAGATGGGTGGTTGCCATCTGTTCTATTACAAATAAAACTGTTTGTCATATAGAAGAATCAAGGAACCGGGATCTCTCTCAGTTCATCTGTATCATACGAATAAACGGACGATATGTCCAGTTAAATATACGCTAACGAATCGGATTATTCCGCCATTTCACAAACATTCATTTTTTCCTCTGTTGTCCTCAATCCCGCGTATATCACCATTTAGCAATTGCTTCATCAGAAAGAATATGGTCTTTTTCTGTCATTATTCAAGTCAATGCTACATAATATATGGTTTTGCCTGATTGAGAGTGGAAATTGGCGGAATTATCATATAATTTATGATATTTTCGTCTGCATGGACCCATCTTATTCGCGGTTCGGGTGCGTCAGCATCTGCGCCGCAGCGTGCTGCGCAAGGTCTGATCCGGCAGCTGAATCCCTGTCTCCGTGAGAATTCGCAGCTTCGGCTTCTCTCGCCCTCTGCTTCTCCGCCCGGTTGCGCACCCGCAGATCCCGGAAAAAGCCCTGAAGAAGTGCCGTGCACTCTTCCCTCAGAATTCCGGTGGTGATCTCCACCTGATGATTGAACTCCGGCATCTGCAGAATATTCAGGATCGACCCCGCGCAGCCTGCCTTCGGGTTCATCGTGCCGATGACGCACCGGTCAAGGCGGGCCTGCACAATTGCTCCCGCGCACATCTGGCACGGCTCCAGCGTCACATAGAGCGTACAGCCTTCCAGCCGCCAGTCTCCCAGCTTCCGGCTCGCACGGTCAATCGCTGTGAGCTCCGCGTGAGCCAGTGTCGTATGATTCGTATTGCGCCGGTTGTATCCTCTCCCCACAATCACGCCGTCCCTTACGATCACACAGCCGATGGGAACCTCACCGCATGAGAGAGCGCGCTCCGCCTGCTTCAGTGCCAGCCGCATATAGTGCTCGTCCGGATCCTCGCCTTTTCTCATCCTCTCTCCTTCTTCAAAAATGGCGGCCCACCTACCCGGATAAGAGCAGCGGACCGCCAGCCTGATTAACTTTATTTCATCGAAATTTCATCGAAAGCCAGCTCCCAATTCTCTTCCAGGGAACCCGCTGAACCGGCATTATTCTACCGGAGATCCGGCCGGAACATCCCGGTCGGTAGTCAGAAGCGACAGCGTGCCATCCGGTCCTTCTGCCGCCAGGATCATTCCCTCAGACAGAAGTCCGGCCAGCTTTGCCGGCTTCAGATTCGTCAGGACGAGTACCTTCTTGCCGATCACTTCCTCCGGCTTGTAAGCGGACTTGATGCCGGAGACAATCTGACGCGTCTGATCGCTGATCCGGATCTGGAAGCAGAGCAGCTTCCTGGACTTTTTGACTTCTTCGCAGGACACAACCTCGCCGATCTGAAGCTGAAGCCTGGCAAAGTCTTCGATCGAGATCTCCGGCTTTGCAGGGGCTGCTTCGGCGGACTGATCTTTCACTCCGGACTTCTCGTCAGCCGGCTTTGCGGACTGATTTTTACTGCCAGCCGCAGCCTCTTCCGCTTCCTTCGCCGCCGCTTCCTTCTGCGCCAGCGCACGCTGTTTGGCCATGATCCCGTCCACCTTCTCCATCACTTTCTTCTTGTCCAGGCGGGCAAACAGGATCTCCGGCTGATCCGTGACCTTGTTGCCGGAAGGATACAGACCAAACTCACCCAGCGTATCAAACGGGCGGATCGGCGTATTCAGCTGTCTGCAGATCTTCTCCCCGGTATCCGGCAGGAACGGGGTGAGCAGCGCCGCACTGATCGAGATTCCCTCAACCAGATGATAGAGCACGGTCGCCAGGCGGTCCTTCTTCTCCTCGTCCCGGGCGAGCACCCAAGGCTCCGTCTCATCGATATATTTGTTCAGCCTCTTGAATACGGTAAAAATCTCCGTCAGAGCATCCGCCACACGGAGTTCATCCATCTTCTCTTCAACAATACCGTAAGCCGACGTGACCACCTTCTTCAGGTCCTCATCGACTGGCTCGCAGACCCCGCGGTTTTCTACCACTCCGCCAAAATACTTGTTGCTCATCGCGATGGTACGGTTGACCAGATTGCCGAGGGTATTTGCCAGATCAGAATTCACTCGCTCAATCATCAGCTCCCACGTGATCACGCCGTCATTTTCATAGGGCATCTCGTGCAGAACGAAGTAGCGGACCGCATCGACACCGAAGAGATTCACCAGATCATCCGCGTAGATGACATTACCCTTCGTCTTGCTCATCTTCTCTCCGCCCTGAAGCAGCCACGGGTGTCCGAAGACCTGCTTCGGCAGCGGCTCGCCGAGCGCCATCAGGAAGATAGGCCAGTAAATCGTGTGAAAACGGATGATGTCCTTGCCGATCAGATGCAGATCCGCCGGCCAGTATTTCTTATACAGATCACTGCTGTTTCCGTCCGCATCGTAGCCAATTCCGGTGATGTAGTTCGTCAGAGCGTCAAGCCAGACATAGACCACATGGCCGGGATCAAAATCGACGGGAATGCCCCAGCTGAAGGAAGTGCGGGACACGCACAGATCCTGCAGGCCCGGCAGAAGGAAGTTGTTCATCATCTCATTGCGGCGCGACACCGGCTGGATGAAGTCTGGATGATCGTTGATATACTGAATCAGGCGCGGCGCATACTTCTTCATGCGGAAGAAATACGCCTCTTCCTTCGCTTTGTGCACTTCACTTCCGCAGACCGGGCAGTACTTCTCGTCGACGACCTGGCTGGGCGTGTAGAAGGCTTCGCACTCGGTACAGTACATGCCCTCGTAGAATCCCTTGTAGATGTCGCCCTGATCATACAGCTTCCGGAAGATCTTCTGTACCTGTCTGACATGGTCCTCATCGGTCGTGCGGATAAACCGGTCGTAGGAGGTGTTCATCAGATCCCAGATACTCTTGATCACGCCGGCTGTCTCATCCACGAATTCCTTCGGGGTCTGGCCGGCGCGCTTTGCACGGGTCTCGATCTTCTGACCGTGCTCGTCACTGCCGGTCTGGAAGTAGACGTCATAACCATCCGCCCTCTTGTACCGGGCGATGGCGTCTGCCAGAACGATCTCGTATGTGTTGCCGATATGCGGCTTGCCGGATGTATAGGCGATGGCAGTCGTGATATAATACGGCTTTTTGCCTTTGCTGCTTTCTTTCATGGATATGTTCTCCTCCTGCACTTCCTGTGGGGCGTGCCGCAAATTTTCCTCACGCCATGATGCCCAGCGCAACCGCTGTCACAAAGCAGAGCTGTCGCAAAACCACTCTCGCTCTGACGCGCAGCCTGGCCGGCCGCTGTCACCAGGCAGAGCTGTCGCAAAACCACTCTCGCTCTGATGCGCAGCGCGGCTACTGCCACTGGACAGAACTAATGCAAAAACACTCGAGCTCTGATGCGCAGCGCGGCCGCTGGCTCGGCTTTCGGCACTGTAAATCATTGTACACATCCGCTGAGACCGCGTCAAGGCCGGCCAAAACGGCCATTCTTCTCCTGTAACATGGCTCCGGTCAGACAGCCAGTCCCGCTTTCCCGCTCCATGAACCGGCCGTCACAGGAACGGGACTTCCTCTCCCAGGCTCCGGCACAGCAGCTCGTACTCCTGCTCGGTCAGTCCGTACCGCGCCGTGATCCACTGATCCAGTACATCATACAGTCTCCGGCGCATGGGATCGTTCACTGGAATGGCCCGAAGCTGTTCGGCCATCTCCGCCGCCCGATCTGCGTCAGCGCGGCTCAGGCGCGGCAGCGGGAACTCTTCGATGTGCCTCCGCAGCAGCTTGACGGAACGCAGTTCTTTTTCATATAGGAAGCGAATCACCCGCGAATTCAGGCAGGCTTCCAGCGCCGCTGCCGGCATGCCCGGCAGGTGCGGAATCAGGAGATTTGCGCTGTTGATTGTCCGCATCCTGCTCCGGTCAAGCGCGAATACCGGAGAGCGGGAGATAAACCGATAGATCAGTTTCTCCGGGGCAAGGTACAGCTCCTCCGGAGCGGCCTGCTGAAAAGCCGCATCTCCTGCCCGGAGCCACCGGGAAGGCTCGCCCGCGGAAAAGCAGGCGATGTCTGCACCACGCCGCACCGGGAAGGCATCCGGACGCGGATGATCCAGAAGCATGTCCCGGTTCCTGCCCGTCACGATGCCAAGCGCAAAATCCGCATGTCCGGCCAGATACTGTTTTTTCTCCGGGCTGCGCAGATGACGCACCAGATGCCACTCTTCATCGGTCAGATGAAACGGGAAGCGATCCGCCGAGAATTCCCGGTTCTCCCGGATGAGATAGGTGCGCATTCTCTTCTCTTCGCCGAGCACGACCGCTGTTCCCGCCGTGTTCAGGGAACGGGGATGCCGTTCTGGTATTTCCTGTGCTGCCTTCCGGAATGTCAGAAGAACCACCGGGCAGCTGATTCCCGGAAAACAGGCCCCCAGATACGCTGCTCTCGTGATGTTCCCCTCTTCCAGCAGATGCTGACGAAGCCTCCGGTGCAGCTGAACCATGAGGACCGATTCCGGAAGCAGGAAAGTCACCGTTCCTCCCGGCGCAAGTTTCCTCACACTTTCTGCCAGGAACAAATCGGCTGATTCCGGCCTCGGCAGTTCACCTTGGTTTTTCCGCCCGAAAAGCTCCGGATACCTTTCCCGCAGACGGCGGCGCTCCTCTTCCCGGAAAGCTGCACCCCAGGGAGGATTGCCGAGAATCACTGAGACCTCCTGTCCGCAGTCTTCCCGGACATCTGCTCTCTTCCTCTTCTGATTTCCCGGAGATATTCCGCCTCGAGGATGCCTCCTTTCGCTTGCCGATCCGCAGGAATCAAAGATTTTCGCCTCTTCTACAGCAGGAACTTGCCGGGAGGGTTCTCCCTCTGCCAGGCGCTGGTCCGTTTCATTGCCATCCAGAAAATTGCCGCAGATAATCTGGCTTCGCAGCTGCTCCGCCGTCATATCCGGGCGGCGCAGCGACAGATTGATGCGGGCAATCCGAACGGCGGTCTCGTCAATATCCATGCCTCGGATTCTGCCGGAGCTGACCTCGTCCGGGATCCGGATCAGGAACTGCCCGCTCCCGCAGCAGGGATCCAGGACGATGCCGCGTGCTTTCTCCGGTGCGGCGCTCTCCACGACCTGTCCGGCTACTTCCCAGGGAGTAAAGTACGATCCGGATGACCGCTGTTTTCCCGGATCCCGCAGTGACTGATAGAGAAAGCCGAGGACATCCTCTCCAGCAATATACTGCCAGGAAAGATGCGGCCAGCAGGAAGAACCAGGCGATTCTGCTCCGCCAGCACCTGCCAGCCCTGCTCCGCCGTCTCTTGCCGGCATTGTGCTGCCGCTACCCGCACACTCTGCGCTGTCATCTCTTTCCGGCCTTGTACAGCCATCACACTCGCGCTGAGCGCTGTCGCCTCCTGCCAGCTCGGTATCGCCGTCTCCCGCCAGTTCTGTATCGCCATCTCCCGCCGGAGCCATCCTCCCGGTGAGATCGCCGATCAGTTCTTCCCGCGCTGCGGTGTGTCCGGCGGACTCACTGAGCTGCCGCGCGCAGTTTGCGAGTGCCTGCAGCACCGACGTCTCCTGCTTCATTACTGTCTCTTCCATCTGGTCCCAACGGCTCAGAAACTGACGGACCCGCTCCCTGTTGGGACTATCGTCCGTCAGGTAGCCGCGCATATCCGTACGGCTCGACAGACGGCTCTTGTTTCTGCGGCTTCTCAGCCGGCCGTCCTTCCGGCTCAGCGCCCGCTCTGCCCGCAGCACTTCCTCCGGCAAAAAGAGCGGCCCTCCGATGTCCGGGTAATCCACAGGCATCAGAAGACCGCGCCGTATCCAGCCGCGGCCGGATGCCTCGGAGATTCCCAGGCGGTCGCAGAGCTCTTTCAGATTGATGATCTGCTTAGGCTTCTTTTCTCCCGTTTCCCGCTGCATCCTGTCATCTGGCCGTTTCTTCATTGACAATCTATTCTTCCTTCCCAGTCTGCCGCTTCACCGCATGAGGCAGTTCCGTTATATTTTTTGTATATGACACGAATCATGAACGTCCTCACCTGCGTGCCGCAGATATTACGGCTGTCTTCAGGCACAGCACACAGCACAACTCCTTACCGGATCTCAGGAGGGAGAGCCGGAGGATATATGTGAACCTGTTTTACTCCCCTCCAGGATTTCGGAATAGTTCCGGTCACTGACGGTGAATACCGCCTCAATCAGGTCACGGATAAACGGATCCCTGGATTCGCGAAATACCTTCTCCGAATCTCCGATCTCCGTAATTCTGCCGCTCTGCATGACCATCACTCGGTCCGAGATCTTCCGGATCACGGCGATGTCGTGTGAGATGAAGAGCA
Source organism: uncultured Lachnospiraceae bacterium (assembly GCA_902796405.1). Lineage (GTDB taxonomy): Bacteria > Bacillota > Clostridia > Lachnospirales > Lachnospiraceae > UBA3305. The sequence continues at coordinate 16,833 of CADBOY010000126.1, forward strand.
CGGTCAGACCATGGCGGCGGCGCATCTCAAACAAGAGATCCAGAATCTGCGCCTGGATTGAAACGTCAAGAGCAGACACGATCTCATCAGCGATCAGGAACTTCGGCTCCAGCAGAAGCGCCCGCGCAATACAGACTCTCTGCAGCTGACCGCCGGAGAACTGCCCCGGATATTTATCCAGGCTCTCTTCCGGAAGACCGCACTCTTCTAACATAGCACAGATTCGGTTTTCGCGCCGCTTTTTATCCGGCTCGATCTTCCAGATTCTGAGTGGTTCATCGAGCAGCCGGCGAATTTTCATGGAAGGATCCAGGGAGTCAAATGGGTTCTGGAAGATCATCTGCATCTCCCGCCGGAAAGGACGGAATTCCCGCTCTTTCATGCTCAGGATCTCCCTGCCGCGGTACCGGATCACTCCTTCGTCCGCTGATATGAGTTTCATCAGCAGCCGCGCCACTGTGGATTTCCCGCACCCGGACTCTCCCAGCACTCCGAGGATCTCTCCTTCGCGAACATCAAAGCTCACACCATCCACTGCGCGGAACGTCGGGGCGCTCCGGCTGTCATCCCCTGTCCGTGAGAAATGTTTCACCAGACGGTCCGCCTGCAGAATTGGCTCAGGCATCTTTCTCTCCTTTCTGCTTTCCGACCCACTGATCCACAACGAAGATCTGCATGGTCTCATGAATCAGCTTTCTGGTGTACGGATCCTCCGGAGAGCGGAAAACGCGCCCGGTCTCGCCATTTTCCACAATCTGCCCATCCTTCATCACGATCATACGGCTGCAGATCTCCTTCAGGATACCCAGATTATGGCTGATGTAAAGCATGGACAATTCATTCTCCCGGCAGATCTGCTCGATGAAACGCACCGTCTTCCTCTGGCTGATGGCGTCAAGGGCCGTTGTCGGTTCATCACAGATCAGGATCTTTGCCTCTGACTCCAGAGCCATTCCGATCGCAATTCTCTGCTTCATCCCGCCGGAAAGCTGATGCGGATACCGCCGCAGCACATCCGCTCCTCCTTCAATGCCAAAAATCTTCAGTCGGCCGGTGAGATATTCCAACATCTTTTCCTCTGTGATCTCTGGATGATGCAGGCGCACGGTATCTCCCCACTGCTGAACAACCCGCTCAAATGGATTCAGTGCGTTCATGGAATCCTGAAATATAATGGACACCTTCGACGCGCTGCACGCATTTCTCTGCTGAAGCGGGATCTGAAGCAGATCCGTGACGGAACCATCGTTTTCGCGAAACAGAATTCGCCCTGTGACCCTCGTACTCCGCAGAGGCAGGAGCGCGGATACCGCCTTCATCGTAACACTTTTTCCCGCTCCCGATTCTCCGGCGATTCCGATTTTCTCGCCTCGATGCAGTGTGAATGAGACATCCTGAATGATGGGAACTTCCCCTTTTCTGCCGCTCATCCAGATGTTCAGATGATCCACTTCCAGTTCCGGCGTATTCTGTTGGTCAGTCAAAGATCGTCGCCTCCTCCCTCTGAGCTCCCCGGTCGAAGAGGAAATGAAAGCACACCGCAAGAATCACGATAGCAAGTGTCGGCCACAACACCAGCGTCGGATGAGAGATCATGTAAACCCGGTACTGGTACAGCATGGTACCCCAGTCCGGATTTGTGATGTCTGTGCCAACCCCGATATAGGCAAGTCCGGCGTACTGCAGAACAACCTGACTGGCGCTGTTTCCGAGATAAACCAGCATCGCGCGGTAGATATTGGGCATGATATGCCGGAAGATAATGCGCGGTTGACTGGCGCCGAGAACCACTTCCGAGCGAATAAACTCGCGGTCGCGCATCTCACTGGTCATCTCGTCTGCCTGCTGAATATAAGTTCCAATATTACTGATGCCAAACACACATCCAGCCATCAGCGGAGAGAGTCCGAATGCCGCCGAGAAGATAACGGCCACGATGAACGTAGGTACCACCAGCGTGAAATCCGCCAAAAACGATATCGCGGTCTGCGCCGCTCCGCCGACATAGGAAGCGATCATGCCGAGGCTGATACCTCCGATAAAGGAGATCGCTGAAGAGATGAATACGACCGCCAGAGTGCGCAAGCCGCCTTTTACCATCAGAGAATAAACATCCCGTCCCAGGTTGTCAGTCCCTAGCCAGTGCTCCGGCCCCGGATTCAGATAGACGTTCAGAACGTCGGTTTTCACGATGCTCTGTGTCGGTGCCAGAACCAGGAACAGAACCAGCGCGACAAAGAAGATTCCGGATATTCTGCGCCCGGTCTTCCCGCCGTCATACCGCGCCAGTTTTCTTCTTACTCTATTCTGTCTCATGCCTGCCTCCTCGTCCGCACATCCAGAATCCGAATCAGCACCTGAATCACCAGCTGCACGACAAACATCCACAGGACCACAACAAGAACATAGCTTTGCATCACCGTATACTCCCGGTCCTGCATATTGCTGATCAGGAAGTAGCTGACTCCCGGAATGGCAAAAGCGAATTCCAGGATTGAACTGCCGCCGAAGATTGAAGCGAAACGAGCGGTAATCGTCCCCAGAAGGCGGCAGAGCACCGGGCGGCCTGCATGGAGCAGAATATACTTCTCCTTGGGAAATCCTCTCGATACCGAGAAATTCACATAGCTCTTACCCATCTCCTCCCGGAATGCCGTTCGCACGACACGGGTCAGACTTCCCATGGCGGCAAATGCCGTGATCAGTATAGCGCAAATCATCGCCATGACCCCATTTCCCGTAAACATCTTCGCTACATGAAGCCTGACGCTGAGGACATAGATCAGCAACATCGCCACGATGAACTCCGGAAGTGCCTGTGACAGAATGGAGAGAAATGAGCTGAACCGGTCAGCCGCCCCGCCCTTGTGAATGGCCGCCCGGTAGCCGAGAAAATATGCCCCCAGACAGGCCAGGGCTGTTCCCAGCAGTCCGATGGAGAAGGAGTACGGCATCCGCTTTAAGAATTCTGCGCGGATATTCTGTTTGGAGATCATGGTGGTCCCCCAATCTCCGCGCAGGAATCCGCCGATCCAGCTCAGGTACTGCACCGTAAGTGGACGATCCAGCCCCATCATCCGACGAGCCATCGCTAGATTCTCCTCTGTCTGCGGGAGCGCCATGCTCTCAAGATACTGCTGTTCTGGTGTGACCGGCATCATATGAACAACCGCAAAGATCAGAACAGACGCCGAAAAAAAGATCACGACCCATTTGAGAAGAAATCTCAGAAAATCCTTCATATATCAACCTTTATTGCTGATCTTGGCCGGAAACACACAGAATACAGCAGCTTCACGACATGTATTGCTTCATTCCGCTGCCATCCTCCGTCCCGGCGTAACCGCAGAACCTGAACTCTGAAGAAAGGGGGCCGGCTATGCCGTCCCCCCTCATATCGGTCAGAATGCTGCCGGCCTGATCAGTTCAGTCCCAGTTTCGCGTTTACAATATAGTAGTCACCGCAGTACGGCTTGTATCCAGCCAGTTTGTCGGACACAGCAATGTGCCACTGAGGATCTACCAGATAGATGATCGGAAGATCCTGATAGATGATCTCCTGCGCCTGCCTGGCGAGCTGATCTCTCTCGTCGCCGGGTTCCAGCGTTCCCATCTTCTCCAGCACCGATTCCATATCATCGCTGGCATATCCGTTCTTGTTGTTGCCGCCATCCTTGCCGAAGAACTGGTTCAGGAAATATCCCGGTTCGCCGGAAGGAGCCGTGTGCTGTGCCCACAAAAGGATGTCATAATTGCCCTCGGAAGCGTAGTCACCGATGTTATCCACCATCTTCGTCGTAACAGTGATGCCAAGATCGGTGTAATCCGATGCCATCAGCTGCATCAGTACGGATAGGTCCGGACGGGACGGATAAGTGGCAAGCTCAATGCTGAGCGGCTGCCCGTCTTTCTCGCGGACGCCGCTGTCGTTCAGCTTCCAGCCGGCTTCATCCAGAAGCTTGCCGGCCTGATCGGCGTCCTCCTCGACTTTAATGTCTCCGGCAAAGGAATAGTAGTGCGCGAAAGCACCATTTGCTACCTGTCCGCCGTCCAGAGCCGTAACCATATTCTCACGGTTGACGGCAAGGCTCAGAGCCTTCCGGACATTCGCATCATCCAGCGGAGCTTTCTGAAGATTGACGACGGAGAAATACTGATAACCGGCATCGAAGGTGTTGACGGTATATCCCTCTCCCTGCAGTTGTTCCGCAATCTGAGGGGTAACCGTGAATGCCATGTCAATCTCGCCGCCTTCGAAAGCCTGCTGCATCGCAGCGGTATCCTGAAACAGCATGATTGTGACATCCGGGCGCTGGGAAACCTGATCATCATAGTATTCATTGGGTTCCAGCTTCATGGAAGTATTCGCCTGGAAATCCTTGCAGACATAAGGGCCGGAGAAGATATAGGATCCGTCATCCGCCTGCTTCCAGAGCGCGTTGGTCCACTCGCAGAGTACAGAGCTCATCAGTTTCGTGGGCTTCTCTGTGGTCAGCTCCAGCGTGTAATCCCCGGTAGGATTGAACTGGATTTTGCCGGCAGAAGCGCGCGCATTCTCCACTTTCTCCATCACCGTATTGTAGCAGTCCGCCACAGCCTGTGCGTTGATGTCACTTCCATCGGAGAATTTCAGGCCTTCGTTGAGGGTCATCTCCCAGTTCCGGTCATCCTTCTGCTCAAGTGTCTTCACATAGCGCGACACCAGATTACCTTCTTCATCCTGCATGTACAGCGTCTCGCTGAGACCCTCACTCGTAAGATCCCAGCTGTCAGACAGAGGATCCAGCGCGCCGGTCATACTCGTAACACCGATGATCACACTGTTATCCTCGGCGGCCTCCGCTGCAGGCGCCACGGTGACGGCGCTTAGCGTTCCCGCCAGCATCAGCGCACTCAGTGTCATGGAAATCAGGCTCTTCTTCATCTTACTCCTTTCTGAATGCCCCTGGCATTCCTGAGAAATGCCTGAACTTCTGCCAGCAAAGTGGCTCCGGCTTGTCCGGCAGCGATCCAGTGGAACAGATCATGAAGACAGCTGAGCACGGAGAGAAAAGATGGTGAACTCTTCTCTGCCCAGGCAAAAAAACAGGCCCAGCTTTTCTGTGCACAGACAGAAAAACCCGGCCGCCTGATCTGCGCACCGCATGCTGAGGGCATACCGCGCGCAGTTAAGCAACAAACAAAACCAGGTGTTCGTTATCTTCATGATCTGCCGGCAGGTTTCCTGGCTGATGGCTCCATGCATCTGAGCAGCCTTCTCATACCTTCTCATGGGTACAATGGCTCATGCCCTGCGCGCCAAACACAGTGACCGGTTCGTCCGGGATTCTCACCCGGTTCCCTCTCGCGCCAGTCCATCTTGCGGACTCACGTTCACTGGCAGATCTGTTCAATTGCAGACTAATGGTATCATACATGCGGAAAAAGTCAATGACAATCCCGGCAGGCATACCGTAAAAAGCAGAGACTCCGCTCCCCGCCTGCCTGTTATTTCTTCCAGGTAAACGGATGGAACAGGGCGAGCATCGGAATGAGCTCAAGGCGTCCGGCCAGCATGTCGAACATGAGTACAAACTTCGAGAGATCTGAGAACGCCGAGAAGTTTCCGGCCGGGCCGACCACGTTCAGACCAGGACCGATATTATTGATCGTCGCCGTGACTGCCGTGAAATCTGTCACCAGGTCAAAACCGTCTAATGTGACGATCAGGAAAGAAAACACGAAGATCAGAATGTATGCCATCAGGAACGTGTTGCTCGACTGAATCACCTGCCGGCTGACGCTCTTGCCGTCCATCCGCAGAGTGCGCACCGACCTCGGATGCAGCTGCTGCATCATCTCAATGCGGAGCTGCTTGATGTAGAGCACAATCCGCGATACCTTGATGCCGCCGCCGGTGCTGCCGGCGCAGGCGCCGACGAACATCACGAGTACCATAACCCCGCGTGCTACCTGCGGCCACTTGTTGAAATTCAACGTGGCAAAACCAGTGGTCGTCATGACGGATGCCACCTGGAACAGCGCATCCTGCGTATTCTCCCATACCGTGCGGCCGCTTCCTGCCATGGTGACGCTACAGGTGACGACCGCGACCGCAGCGAAATAGATGCCCGCATACCATCGGACTTCCTCCATGCCGAGAGCTTCCCGGTAGCGGCGCGACAGCAGATAGAAATAGAACGAAAAATTCACGCCGAACAGCATCATGAACAGGGTGATGATGTTCTGAATGAGCCGGGAATATCCGGCAATGCTGTCTGCCTTTACCCCGAATCCTCCGGTGCCGGCTGTGCCGAATGCGGTGCAGAACGAGTCAAAGACCGGCATGCCCGCCAGAATCAGCAGCACGATCAGCAGCACCGTCATGCAGAAATAGATTGCGTACAGATAGAACGCCGTCTGCTGAATCTTCGGGACGAGCTTGCCGACCGAAGGGCCGGGGCTCTCGGCCCGCATCAGATTCATGGTGGAACCTCCCGTCATCGGAAGGATGGCCAGAATAAAGACAAGAACGCCCATGCCGCCCAGCCAGTGCGTAAAGCTTCGCCAGAACAGATTGGCATGAGACATCGCCTCGACGTTTGTCAGGATGCTGGCTCCGGTCGTCGTGAAACCGGAGATCACCTCAAACAGGGCATCCACATAACTCGGGATCTCCCCGCTGATGGTGAACGGCAGTGCGCCGATCAGCGCAAGAATGATCCAGCTGAGCGCCGTCGTGACAAATCCCTCCCGCGCAAAGAAGGTGCGGGACTTCAGCGGGAGCGACTTCAGCGCAAATCCTGCTGCCATCGCGCAGAGCCCGATGATCAGGTAGATCCGCGCAATCTGATGTTCGCCGTAACAGGCCCCGATCACGCTCGGAGGAAGCAGAAATGCGCCCTCCAGCAGCATCACCCATCCAAGAATCCGGCGGATAATTCCATAATTCATGTATATGCCGTCTCCCTCTTCTTCAATCTGTCCTCTCTGGTCGTTCCCATGCCCTGCCCGGAATCGGAGGCATATCTCCTGTCGCCGCGTCCGGATCTATCCCATCTGGAATCTGCCGCCGCGTCCGGATCTCTCCCACCAGAGATCTGCCGCGATGGCCGGATCTCTCCCGCCAAGGATCTGCCGCGTGCACCGTGCAGCCGGCGTAATGGCACAAGGTCAGAGATTCCGTCATGCCAGAATATCTCCAATATCATTCAGATTCCGGTGAGTCGTCACCATGATGACCTTATCGCCGCGTTCCATCGTATCGCTGCCGCCGGGCGTGATGATCTGATGCCCCCGCACGATACAGCAGACCAGAATGTTCTTCTTCAGGTTCAGCTCCTGCAACGGTGTCCCCGTGATCTCCGAATCCTCCTTGATCAGGAACTCCAGAGCTTCGACCTTGCCGTCCGCCAGCTTGTAGACAGCTTCGATCGCGCTGCTGTAGTTATTCTGCTGAGAGCGCACATAGCGGCTGATGTACTCGGCGGTGATGTCCTTCGGCGCTACCACACTGCCAATATCCAGAGAATCCGAAAATTCCGACAGATCCAGTCGGTTGTTCTTCGTAATCTTCTTGCACTTCGGAGCGTGCTTCGCCGCGTACATGGAGAGGAATACATTCTCCTCGTCGATATTTGTCAGCGCCACGAAAGCATCCATCTGTGCCAGTCCTTCTTCTCTCAGGAGCTCGTACTCTGTCGCATCACCGTAGATGATAGACGCTTCAGGGAGGATCTCGCTGAGCTCGTCACAGCGCCGGGAGTCTTTTTCCACGATCTTGACGGATATGCCAGTCCGGGCGAGCTTTTTCGTAAGATAGTAGCTGATCTTGCTGCCGCCGACAATCATGACATTTTTCAGCGGGCGATAGGGAAGTCCCACTTCCATGCTCAGGCGACTGATTTCCTTCGGAGGGACGATCACATACAGCTTGTCGCCGCCCTGAAGAACCGCCCGGCCATCCGGGATGAAGCATTCCTTCCCGCGCTCGATGATGCAGACCAGGACATTGCGCTGGAACTTCGCGGAAAAATCCGGTACCGCCATGCCATTCAGCTCGGAATCCTCCGGGATCTGCAGTTTGAGCAGTTCCACCAGACCTCTGGCGAAGGTATCCACTTCCATGGCAGACGGCGTGCGGATCAGATGATCGATCTCTGTTGCCGCCGCAAATTCCGGGTTGATGACCAGAGAAGTCCCCATGCACTTCTGGATGTAATCGATTTCCTCGAAGTACTGCGGATTTCGAACGCGGGCGATGGTCTGCACCGCACTGGTTTTCTTCGCGATCAGGCAGCTCAGCAGATTAATCTCATCCTGATCCGTCACGGCGATGAAGATATCCGCCTGATCCACTCCCGCCTCACTCTGAGACCGGAAACTGGTACCATTTCCGACGATCAGCTGCACATCAAGAGATTCTGCACCCTTGAGTGAATTGGAATCGGTGTCCATAACGGTAACATCATGTCCCTCGTCCACGAGCTGCCGGGCAAGCATCAGTCCGACTTTGCCGCAGCCGACAATGACGATATTCATAACGAAAAACCTCCTGCCCTCACGGGCTTTATGCGGCTCTGCCGCAAGTCTAGATTATATCCTCTTTTATATTCGTTGTAAAGGAGAGGATATTTCTGTCTCCGCCATGCTATAATCACAATAGACTGCCCGGATCTCCGCTCTGGTACGGGAAGAATTGTGCCGGGCGCTGTGTATCTGCAGATACGTCATGTATTTTGCTCTGATATAAGAAGAATCCGGTAGAAGAAAGGGGAAAGATCGGGTGAAACTTCTTCTGGCAGAGGATGAACGGTCACTGTCCCGTGCCGTCTCCACCATCCTCCGGAAAAATAACTACACCGTTGATGCGGTTTATGATGGTATCTCCGCCTATGACAGCCTGTCGGGCGGCAGCTACGACGGCGCCATTCTGGACATTATGATGCCGGGTATGGATGGTCTGACGGTTCTCCGCCGGATCCGCGCGCAGGGCAATCGTGTTCCGGTCATCCTGCTGACGGCAAAGTCCGAGATCGACGACAAGGTCGAGGGGCTCGATGCCGGAGCCAATGACTATGAGAAGTCACTCCGGATCACCGCCGCATTCCCGGCTCCGCGGAAGGATCCCGGCGTTCATGCCGGGAATCCCCAGTGATGATGCGAAAAAGCGGGCACCCCGTCATGGTACCCGCTTTTCGCTTTTTATCCACTCCGCGGCTGCTGGCATAGTACTTGCTTTGCCGCTCTTTATCCATTCCGCGGCTGCTGTCTGTCACCGTCTGTCCTCTCCGATGCTGTTTATGCCAGAATCTGCTCAATTTCCGTCAGGCTGTCCGCAAAGCGGATTCCCGCCTGCCGCTCCGGCGTGGAAAATCCTTCTTCGATCATATGCTGAAGCTGCTGCTTCAGCCCCTCATAATATCCATACAGATTGTACAGAATACACGGCGCATCAAGGCGGCCCAGAGCGATTCGGGACATGATCTCAGAGATCTCCTCGAGAGTTCCTGTACCGCCGGGGAATGCGATAAAGGCATCGCCGAGCTCAATCATCTTCGCCTTTCGCTCGCTCATATTCTCCGTGACAATCAGCTGCGTCAGCCCCTCGTGCTGGACCTCCTGTTCCACGAAGAATCGCGGTTCAACCCCAATCACCTCTCCGCCGCATTCCAGTACACTGTCCGCCAGGCGTCCCATCAGTCCGGTGCGTGAGCCGCCGTAAATCAGTGAATGGCCCTGCTCCCCGATCCAGCGGCCGAGTTCCCTGACCGCTTCCTGGTACCGGGCATTCTTCCCGTCATCCGCACCAAGATATACCGTAATTCTCAATCTTTTCTCCTCAATCCATACATTCTGTCAATCCGTCGTTTTTCATTCCAACGCATCGGTCATTCTGACATGCCTGTCCTCCAGCCGCGTCCTTCATCTCACCGCGGCTATCCAATATTCTGACGCCGCGTCTTCCGGCTTGCTGCCGTTTCCCCATCCTGATGCCGCACCTTTTGACTTCCGATCGTGTCCGCCATCCTGCCGCACACGAAATATCATTTATGCGCCAGCGCTTATGACATCGGCAGTTTCTTCCCGGCAGAAGAATACTGCTTCACAAGCACAGGAGCCCGGAACCGGTTGATTCCGTCCGGTTCCGGGCTCCTGTGCTGACTCTCAGCCGGGATCAGTGATATCCCTGCTTTTCCTCACTCTCAGCCGGGATCAGTGATATCCCTTCTCTTCCTCGTACTGGTAGATCAGCTTGAGGTTGGCATCCTCGTAATCATTCAGCTCAGACTCGATCTTGCTCGCGTCAGAGGTCTTCGCGGTATACCAGCTCTTGCCTTCAAAGTAGCTCTGCAGACTGGAATCCTGGAAGATGTATCCATGGCGGGCGTAGATCTCATTGCGCGCCAGCCGCAGGTTCTTCTTGCTCAGGTTCTTGATATCCGACTGCTTCAGATACGAGCTGCTGCTGTCAGGAAGGATGGAAGAGCTGTCCGTTCCGTTCGAGCTCTTCGTGGTCTCTTTCGCCTTCCTGGATTCCGCTTCCCGCGAAGCGTCTTCGGATTTCTTCTTCGCAAGCTCCTTCTCAGTCAGCGCGTACTGACCGTAAATATACCCCTGGGTCCCGTTGTAATCAATCAGATACCACGTGCTGTCATCGCGGATCACCTTGATCCTGGCGCCGGACGGAACCACCATGACGATCGGGTTCTCGGTGCCGGGGCCACTGCGAAGGTTGACATCCGTTGTTGTCACCATATCCGTCGCGTTAGCCGTGGAATAGGTAGAGGATTCCGTTGTGGGGGAACTCTCCGTTGCTGCCGTTGTGGGTGAAGAGGCTGCCGTCGTCTCAGCCGCACTTCCGCTCTCCGCCGCTGACGCGGTCGAAGCCGGCACCGTCACCGCTGCCTGTGTCGTCTGCGGCGCGGTCGTCACTGCCTGTGTGGTCGTCTCCGGCATGGTCTGAGCCGCCGTTGATGCCGGAACAGTGGTCTCACTGTCCGGAGAGCGGCGCATGATCTGCGCTGCCACAAGAATGATCAGAACGACGAGAACGATACAGAGAATGATGAAAACCGGAATCAGCTTCCGGCTTCCGCCGCCGCGCCCGGAGCCATATCCGCCAGTGCCAAATCCAGTGTCTCTCTCATCGGTATCGTAGTTGGCATCACGATCGTAGCCGGTATCTGTATCATAGCTGGCATCGGCATCGTAATCGCGATCCGCTGCATATCTTCGCTCCTCGGAGCTCCGGGAGGAACGGCCGCTTCTGTCCTCGCGGTAGTCATCCGCCTCGCCCCTGTCACTGGTATTCTGATCCGTCTCATAGGACGAACTGTTTTCTCTGTCAGCCGAATTGCTGCCGCCGCGTGAGCCGCTGCTCCGGCGGGATACCGGCTCCATCTTATGCAGATCCATACCGCAGTTCGGGCAATATCCAGCCAGAGAGGGGATCTGTGCGCCGCAATTCGGGCATCTCTTTGTTTCCATTCAATACCCCCTTGTCTTTATCAAAAATGTATGTCGATTATATTCCTTTCCCTGTTATTCGTCAAGCCACGAGGGCCTGACGCAGGTTTCCTGTCACTTTGCCGGGGAATTTTACGTCTTCTGTTCAACCTGTGCTCAAACTCTGCCACGCTCTGCGCCGGAGAATGATGTGGCTTATGAAGGGGAATTTCCCGCCTCCTGCTCCACCTGTGCCTCAAACTCTGCCGCGGTCTGCGCCGGAGAATGATGCGGCTTATGAAGGGGAATTCCCGGCCTCCTGCTCCACCTGTGCCTCAAACTCTGCCGCGCTCTGCGCCGGGGAATGATTCGGCTCTTCCGAAGGCGTGGATCCCGCCGATCCGGCTGGCACAGAGGACTCTGAGGATATCGTCTCTAGTGCGGAAATCCGCTCCGGCGCTGCCGACTGATCCGCTTCTGTCCCTGGTGCGGAAACCTGCTCCGGCACTGCTGCCTGGTCTGCCGCCGGCCTGGGCGCAGAAGTTTCTTCCTTCACTGCTGTTTCGGCCGGTTCCCCTGCCGCTCTCTCTGTCCCAAATTCCGCGAGAAGCTCTTCCGGAAGATGTTTGCCGCAGCGGACGCAGAACACGGAATCACTCAAGAGTTCCTGTCCGCAGTACGGGCAGATCAGCTTCTTCGGCGGTTCCGGCTCAGGGGCCTGAGGAATCCGCATGCCGCAGCGGGGACAGAACTGCGCATCCGCCGGTACCGGCCGCCGGCATCGCGGGCACATCCCCGGCATGGGCTCTGCCTCCTGCCGCATCTGATGTCCGCAGCCCTTGCAGTAAAGATCATCCACACTGACCTCACGGCCGCACTCCGGACAGATCACAATACCCCGAAGCTCATTGATCCGAGCTTTTGTGGCATCCATTTCTTCCTGAATGGCTTTCACCGCCTCCGCAAATTCCGCGTATGCCGGATTCTCCGGATCCTCCTGAAGTGCCCGGCGGCCGGCCTCTGCGTACTGCTTCTCCATCTGATTCCCGAGGTCCTGAAGGTGCGAATTCTGCCGCGAAAGCTCGCCCATGTTCTTTGTTTTCCGGACTGCACCCTGGCTGGTTCCGGAAACCTTATCTTTCCAGTCTTCCCAAAATGCCATAATTGTCTTCTCCTGTATCTCTTGCGGCGCTCTTGCCGCGCCGGTGAAAAAATAGCTCAGACAGGCGGAGCCGGCCGGACTGCCGACATCCGGTTCTGTCTGAGCCGGTTTTCCTTTCACGGTTCTGATTGTCATCCCGCCTGGTCACGCGCTGCGCGCCGTAGGAAGTTTGATGAATCCTCCAGTCAGCCTGTGCCAGCCAGCAGTTACAGCGTGCTGTAGGGGTAACCCGTAAGATCCCCGATCTCCGGCTCCTCTGCCTTGCCGATCCAGGTCTGCGGATTCAGCTCATTCCAGAGGTCTGAGCGCTGCTGCTCATCCTCCGCCGCCGTGCGGATGCTGGTACCGCTGTCCGCCGTGCGGATTCCGTTCACAGCACGGCAGATATCGTCATCTGCTGATTCCACCCGGTAGGTTCCGGCGTCCTTGACCACGATGATCTGACCGCTGACTTCGATGTTCTGCGCCGTCTCTTCGGCTGCGATCTTCACGCGGCTGGTCACATACCGTTCCAGAGATCCATTCTCCGCCTTCTTCATCAGCAAGGACAGAACGTCGCTGTTTCCGCGCTCTCTGTCCTCGGAGATCTCATCCAGAAAGTTCTTCATCACGGAATCCACATCGCGGCTCAGCACTGTAATATCCGCCGTGGTCCGGCTGCCGCTGCGATGCTCCTCATTCACGGTGATCGTCACCTCATCCGGCCCGCAGATCTGAGCTGCTGCCGCCTCTGCGGTCTGGCGGAGCACAGGATAACTGATCACACCGTCTTCATCCGCTCCGGCCAGGATCTGTTCCGCCTGCTGTCTGGCCGCCTGCGCGTATATGCTGTTCTCCTCCGTCAGTGCTTCCTTCACCGCCGCCGTCATCTCTTCGGAAGCCCCCGGCCTCTGGATGCCAGGTGTGACCGATTTCACCAGGCAGACCATCAGAATCAGCATGACAGTCAGGAAGGCCGCTATCGTCGGACCATAGCGGGCTGCCACTTCCCCGGTGTGATTCTCAGGCACCGCGGTTCCGCACTTCCGGCAGAACTTTGCGTGTTTCGGAAGCTGCGCGCCGCATTTCCTGCAGTACATCCGCTCACCTCTTTTCTTCTCCATCTTGTAACCGTCACTCATGACTTCTGAATCCTTTGCCGCAGTTTCTGATGCGGCGGAATCCGGATCCCTCTTCCGGCGATTTCTTCCAGCGATTGATCCGGAACCATTCCGCTTTCCCGGGCACCGAGTCCCGGACAGAAGCCATACCGTCATGAGGCCGTGTGTCTTTGTTTTCGGATGCCTACATTATAAAATTCCCGCCCGCGGGCGTCAACCGCGGATGGGCGCCCCGCAAGTCGCCGCGGGAATGGGAACTTGCCTGTCGCCTCTTGTCCCGCTGCCGAATAGGGTGCTCGGTGCCTCACGCGAAGCCGAGAGAAACAACCTGCTGCTGTCTCCAGCCACCTGACAGGCGCTCCGCGCGCAGCCTGGGAAATGCTATCTTCCTGACCGGCGCGTGCTGTACAGTGAGAAGATCATCACGGACCGGGGTGACAGGGCAATCCGGCCCTGGAACTGGCGGCGCTGCCGTTTCTCCCGGAATCCCTTCGGAAGGAACCGGAGAGACGTGTCCGCCTCCATCCGCCAGAAATAGCCCGCCGGAAGTTCCGGAAGACGAACGGTCTGGGATTTCCAGTAAGGATTGATCAGAAGGCAGACCGCGTCATCCTCTCCATGCTGATCCCGGCCGGCATAGAGCACCTGCATCACCATCGTGCGATCCAGCGCCGGATCCGCCGACATCTCCGGGAAACCGAGGGAACAGAACCCGGAAGCCTTCCGGATGCAGTTGTGACGGTGGCGCAGCTCGATCATCGCCCGCGTGAATTCGAACTGATCGCGGTTCTTCGTCAGATCATCCCAGTTCAGCCAGGA
>CADBOY010000127.1 GCA_902796405.1 uncultured Lachnospiraceae bacterium
AACAGGAAGCATAAGGTGGCCCGCCTGCTTCCGGGCCGGTCGCTTGAGCCCGCCGGCAACGGCAGGTCTAGACAGATGATCACCCACGACAGAACCCGGCTTATCGTCCTGCTCAGACTTTTTTTGTCTCATGATGCCGGGATGGCCCACCCTGAGTCATTGGAAGAGATGCCATATGACAGAAAGGACCAGATATGAAGAAGATCAGGAAAATCAGCACCATCGCTGTCATGACTGTGGTACTTGCCGCGGGAGCCGGATGCGGTTCTTCCGGAGCAGCTGAGCAGAGCACGGCAGGCACCGGAGCAGCCTCTTCGAGCAGCGAGGTGACGGAGGCAGCCAGCGCAGCGGAAAGCGCCAGCGCAGCAGAGACTTCCGGCGCAGCAGAAAGCGCCAGTGCCACGGCAAAGAGCGGGAGCACATCGTCATCAGAAAGTTCCACTGAGGAGACACAGGCAGAGGCGCCCAATTTCAGTGCCGGTCTGACGGATGACGGAGAGCTGGAGGAAGCTTCTCTGACCGATCTTGTGACGATCCCTGAGGATTACGCAAAGATGGAGATTTCCTCCTCGGATCTTGCCGTGACGGACGAGGAGATTCAGGAGCAGACGGACTCCATCCTCAGCCAGTATGCCAAGCAGGCAGGGATAAAAGACCGCGCCGTCAAGGACGGAGACACGGTCAATATCGATTACGTGGGGAAGATTGACGGGAAGCAGTTCGACGGCGGCAGCACGAACAGTCAGGGAACGGATGTCACGATCGGAAAGACGCAGTACATCGATGATTTCCTGGAGCAGCTGATCGGCCATAAGCCGGGTGAGACATTCGATATCAATGTCACGTTTCCGGACAGCTATCCTCAGAATACGGATCTGCAGGGCAAGGATGCGGTGTTCACGACCACGGTCAATTATATCTGGCCGGAGCTGACGGATGATTTTGTCAAAGAGAACCTGAAGGACACCTATGGCTATCAGTCGGTAGACGATATGAAGGAGAAGATTCAGGATAATCTTCGCCATTCCAAAGAGTTCAATGCCGTATGGGCGAATCTTCTGGCGGACTGCACCTTCTCAAAAGATCCGGATTCTCTTGCGGATCAGGAGGCGGAGATCTTCGTCGACTACGCGAAGCAGCTGGCGTCCAATGCCGGAATTACGATTGATGAGTATCTGTCTTATTACAACATGGCTTCCCTGGACGATCTAAGAGAGTCCTATCACGACAATGCCGTCCAGATTGCGAAGGAATACGTCATCGCGCAGGCGATCTCTGACAAGGAGAACATCAAGGTCAGCGACAGTGATGTGAAGCAGTATTTCAAGGACCAGCAGGATGAGAATCAGTCCACCTACGAAGATTTCTACGGAATAGGTTATGTGAAGATGCAGGTCCGCCTGCAAATGATTGCGGACCGCATCATGAAGACGGCGACGATCACAGAGGAGACAGCAGCAGAGACCACCGGAGCGGAGACGGAAGCAGCATCTTCCACCGAGACGAAGGCCGGTACAGAGGCTGCTTCATCCGCAGAAGAGACCAGTGCCGCGGAAACCCTGCAGCAGCTGACTACAGCATCTGAGACATCCGCCGCTGCTGATGCAGCCTCTTCGGAGACGACAGCAGCAGGAGCCGCGGAGAGCGGGAAATAGTAACAAATATTCCTTTCATAAAATGCATATCCGGCCGCAGGGTTAATCCCCTGCGGTTTCTTTCATACACGGCGTGCTCAGTCTGCCATTACGGCTGACGCCGAATGGATCCGGGTGGGCAGAGAAACTCATTTGCTGCCGTGCGCCGCCGATTTCGCGCAGAACAGTATATTGGCCGGTCCCAATGGCTGGGGGTGAATTCCCAGGTTGTTGTCTTGTTCTTCGCAGTCTTTCTGTGAGGCATTAAGGGTAAATCAGAGGGCATCAGCAGATATTGATGTCGGAAATATTAAAAAATATTGCAATTTTTGAATTTAAATGTTATACTTTTATGGTAATGCGGGGGCATACAGGAAGGAGACACCTATGTCAGAACATGAAAACCTCACCGACTGTGAAAAGATCGTCATGAAAACAATCTGGGATGCCGGAAAAGATATCTCACTGATGGAGATCATGGCAGCCGCAGAGAAAAGGTACAGCCGCAACTGGAAGAGACAGACCGTTTCTACTTTCCTCCTTCACCTGATTCAGAAAGGGTATCTGACCTCTTACCGCGTTGGCCGGGTGTTTTATTATCATGAGGAAATCCCGATTGAAGAGTATAAGGAATTGGTAACAAAGGAATTCATGGACTTCTGGTATGATAATTCTCTGGCGGATTTTCAGAAAACCATGAAGAAACTGGGGATCCATTGAGAGATTGTAAGCAGTATTAAAAGCATCAGAAGAGAACAGCGGTGCGTCCGGAAGAGGAAGTACCGCTGTATTATTTGTGCAGACAATCAGCTGGGTTATGATGCCGTGCGGTAAGACTGCCGTGACATAACGGCGCGCACAGGCGGAATCTGCCGGACCGCTACGGATTGTTTCAGGCCGCATCATCCCCATGAGCTGCTTCATTCCCAAAGGAAAGTGCACCGCGTCTGCGGTGCACTGCCATGAGGAAGACTCAGTGTCAGAAAAGATCTGCTGCATAAGATAAAACAGCAGGTCTGTGGGGTCTGATTTTTGCCGGAGCAGCTATGCAGTCATCGAAGTGAGG